>NZ_CP081495.1:1205198-1506497 GCF_025919725.1 Flavobacterium agricola
AAAAAGTGGACACATAAAATAGAAAAGTTAAGATAGTGTTTAAACGAAAAACATTACTTTTAATTATGGCTACATCTAAAAAGAAAACTCCAGAAAAGTTTGTAAAAGATATTCGCAACAACACGCGTCGAATCTTTACAGCAGAACAAAAGATTTTAATCGTTATGGAAGCCTTGCGAGCCGAAATCTCTGTATCAGAGTTATGTCGAAAGTATAGCATCTCTCAATCTCAATTCTATAAATGGAATAAAGAGTTTTTAGAAGCAGGTAAAAAAAGGTTATCTGGCGATATTACACGTGAAGCAACTAGTGATGAAGTTTCTGATTTGCGTAAAGAAAACCTGCGTTTAAAAGAAATTATAGCTGACTTAGTGGTTCGTTATGATATTGTAAAAAAAACCTCGGATTCGTTGGATTAAAAAATAAATTCGGGAGATACATGCGATTAACAGCTAGTGAAAAATATGAAATAATCCAAATAGTTACTCGCTCAGAAATTGGCGTAAAGCGGACCCTACAAGAGTTTGGTATTGCCAGAAGTACCTTTTACAAATGGTATGCGAGTTACCTGGAAAATGGATTTAAAGGACTTGAACCCAAGCATCAGACCGTATATCGAAAATGGAACAGTATTCCTGAATCACAAAAAGATGTACTAGTTGAGCTAGCCTTGGATTATCCAGAGTTATCCGCTAGAGAATTAGCTTTTAAAATGACCGATGAGTTGGGCGTCTACATTTCAGAATCGAGTGTTTATCGCATTTTAAGACAAAGAGATTTGTTACCAGCCCCTAGTCATATTTTAATTGAAGCCGCGAATGAGTTTAAAGATAAAACTAATTTTGTTCATCAAATGTGGCAGACTGACTTTACTTATTTTAAGATAATTGGTTGGGGATGGTATTATTTAAGTACAATTTTAGACGATTACAGCCGCTATATCATTCATTGGGAGTTATGCAGCTCAATGAAGGCTGAAGATGTAAAAAGAACCGTCAAAACGGCTATTGAAAAGGCAAAGTTAAAAACCAAACAAAAGCCTAAGTTGCTTTCTGACAATGGACCGTGCTACGTATCAAATGAACTGAGTGATTACTTAAAAAACACGCAGAAAATGAAACATATTCGAGGTAAACCACTACACCCACAAACGCAGGGAAAGATTGAAAGATACCACAGAACAATGAAAAACGTTATGAAATTAGATCATTATTACCATCCTGAAGAATTAATACAAGCATTAGAAAAGTTCGTAGAAAATTATAACAACAGTAGGTATCATGAGGCTATAAATAATTTAACACCTGCAGATGTGTACTTTGGTAGATCAGACCAAATTTTAAAACAAAGAGAAATAATTAAAAATCAAACTTTTGCAAAAAGAAAACAACTGTATTTTAAAGAAAAAATAATACATTTATAAAACAAAAACGCTCTCTTAATTTTTTTAAACAAAGTGTCTCAATTCTTTTGACAACATACAATGTTAAATATCGATGATGTAGAAACAAGTTATGAAATTAATTTTTATGAAGACTCATTCGAACTTATTAAACCTTTATCAAGAGAAGAAGCACCAGACTATAACTTAAATGCTGTTAAATTAAAATATACATATAAGAAAACTAATAAATATTAATATCTCATGTATTCAAAGTCACTTTTATTTATTTTGATGCTAACATTTATGAAAATTCCATTATAGCTAAAATCCACATATTCAGGTTAATACACACACAGAAGTGCAAAATTGTACTTCTGTGTGTATTAACCTATTGATCGGCAAAAAGTGGATACTCATAATAGTTTGTCGTACTTCATCACTTCGTAGACCTTAAATACAACTATTTTAGTTTTGATTTTAGTATTTCATAAGGTGTTTTTCCTTTAAATGAACCATGTGGTCTGTTGAAATTATAAAAATTTTCCCATTGTTCTAATTTTTGATTTAGATCGACATCATCAGTATAGCTTAAAAGTTGATAAAACTCTTTTTTATCAGTCAAATGAGATCGTTCAACTTTCCCATTTAACTGAGGTGTACCTACCTTTATAAATCGGTGTCTCATACCTAAATCTTGAACATGCCAATGAAATTTTGATTGAAATTCATGTCCATTATCTGTTTGAATTGTATTAATTCTAAATGGAAATTTTTCTACAACATAATTTATGAAATCAATTGAGCTTAGTTGGTTATGTTTTTCATAGATTTTAAGCGCTCTAATTCGTGTAGCATCATCAATCGCTGTATATTGGAAGCGCTTGATTTTTTGACCATTTGCATCTTTAAAAATTAGAAATTTAACATCAACCTGTACATGATGACCAGGTGTTTCTTTTTCGTATCTAATATTATGCATGGCTCTTCTAGTTACTTTTCTGTCTAACCGACCAATATTATGACGCTTTAGAATACGATAAACACTTGATTCTGATATTAAAATGTCATGATAACGTTCTAAATACCATTTAATTCGCCAAGTCCCTAATTTATGTTCTTTTCGAAGTTCTAATACTTTATTTACAATTTCTTGCTTGATTTGATTGGGAAATGTACGAGGGCTTGGCTTCTTTCTAAGTAAACCTTCTTCTCCATGTTCATCATATGCTTTTTTCCATTTATAAAATGTACTCTTTTTAACGCCAAAAAAATTTATAAAAACATTTATAACATTTTTATTTTGAGTATATAAATTTGTTTTCAAAACAAAACGTCCGTTATTTCAGTTGTTTTTTGTACTTTTGAAGTAAATAACAGACATTTATGAGAAGGCAAATTATTTTACCTCGACACAAAAATACATTGGCACAAATGGGTGAGCAAATTAAGTTGGCTCGTAAACGTAGAAAATTAACAGCTGTGCAAGTAGCAGAAAGAGCAGATATTGCTCGATCTACATTAAGTTTAGTAGAAAAAGGTGACCCTAGTGTAGCTATGGGAGCATACTTTAATGTTCTACGTGTTTTAGGGTTACAAGAGGACTTTCTTAAGTTAGCAGGTGATGATACCTTCGGACGTAAATTGCAAGATTTAGAATTATTGTAAAATGGCTGCACAAAAAATTGATTTATATGTATATGCAGATTGGAAAGGCATAGACGGACCTTTATTAATGGGTATTCTATCTGCTCATCAAGCAAAAGGTCGTAAAGCATTTAGCTTTATATACGATAAGCAATGGTTACAATCAGGCCATGTTGATCAACTAGATCCGGATTTACAATTATATACTGGACCACAATTTGCAAATAATAAAGAAAACTTTGGTGTTTTCTTAGACAGTATGCCTGATACTTGGGGCCGTACACTAATGAAAAGGCGCGAGGCACAACTCGCTATATTAAATAAGGAGAAAGCCAAGAATTTATATGACATTGACTTCTTATTAGGGGTGTATGATGAAACTCGAATGGGTGCTATACGGTTTAAATTAGATCCTAATGGGCCTTTTTTAGATAATGATATGCAAAAAGCAACCCCACCTTGGTCAACAGTACGAGAATTACAACAAGCGGTAGTTCACTATGAAAATGAAACCGATAGTGAAGCCATTTCTAAATGGTTACAGTTACTTATAGCACCAGGATCATCCTTAGGTGGAGCTCGCCCTAAAGCCAATATTTTAGACGAATACAAACATCCTTGGATTGCTAAATTTCCTTCTAAAAATGATACGATAGATAAAGCTGCATGGGAATACTTAGCATATCTATTAGCTATAAAAGCAGGAATTACAATGGCAGAGTGCAAAATAGAAAAAGATTAATGGTAGGTTTCATACTTTTTTTACCAAACGTTTTGATCGAGATGGACTTGAACGCATCCATTTTGCTTCAGCAATGACAATGACGGGTAATAGTGAAGAGCTTTTAAAAAACCAACCGGCTAGTTATTTAGATTTAGCGGAGTTTATCCAAAATAATGGAACGCATATAAAAGAGAACTTAGCGCAATTATGGCGTAGAATAATATTTAATATTGCCATTTCAAATACAGATGATCACTTACGAAATCACGGCTTTATTCTCACTAATGAAGGTTGGATTTTATCACCAGCATATGATTTAAATCCCTCCATAGATAAAAGCGGTTTAGCTATTAACATAGATATGGATAATAATGATTTAGATTTTGAATTAGCAAAAAGTGTTGGAGAATATTTTAGGCTAACAACTAAAGAAATGGATCTGATTATAGAAGAAGTAAAAAATGTTGTGAAAAACTGGGAAATTGTAGCTAAAAAAATTGGAATATCACGAGCTGAGCAGGAATTGATGGCTAGTGCTTTTAAGTATTAAGATTAATTTTAAATTTTAAAATCAATACAATTCTTATCTTTCCAGATATACGTCATGAGCCGATTAAATAAAATAATCGGCTCATTTAACTTTGTAGAACAAAATAAACTTGAGTTACTAAAAATAAGGGTACACCAATATTATACTGTGCTTTTAGATATACTTGAAATTAAATTTATGTTTTTCGTTTAAACAAATTGAAACACTTTCTTGTATAAAATATGATGATGCTTGGCTTATAATTTCATACATTTTTCAAAACAAAAAATAACTCTTATCGGGTATAGAAATAAGCTTTTCAAATATTTTATACCCAATGTGGTATAAAATGTTTTTATTTATTATATTTATACCTGAAAAGGTATATATATGGATTCAATAAGATTATTTGTAAAACAAAAGCGCAAAGAATTAAAACTAACTCAAGAAGAGTTGGCTTTAAATGCTGGAGTCGGATTACGTTTTGTACGTGAATTAGAACAAGGGAAAACTACACTCCGTTTAGATAAAGTAAATGATGTATTATCCTTATTTGGAAAAGAAGTTGGAGTAATAAATAAAATAGAGAATAATGGCACGTCAAGCTAAAATATTTTATCAAGATCTTTTGGCTGGTTACTTAACTGAAAATGACCAAGGATATTTATTTCAATATGATATGGAATATCTTGAAAATAAAAATTCAAAACCAATAAGCTTAACCATACCTCTATCGAAAAAAAGCTACCAAAGCAATATTCTTTTTCCTTTTTTTGATGGTTTAATTCCAGAAGGTTGGTTATTAGAAATTGGGGAAAAACATTGGAAATTAAATCCACGAGATCGTTTCGAGTTATTAATCAATTTATGCAGAGATACGATAGGTGCTGTTTCTGTATATCCAATAGAAGACGAAAATTATGAATAACTGCTTGTTCTGTTATAAACCGGTCGAAATTGATGAATACCATTCTAGTTGTTCAAAGAAGTTCTTTGGAACAACACAAGTTCCTTTTCTAGAATTAGATCAAGAGAAATTAAATAAGCTAGCACAAATAACAGTGAATGAAAGATTAGCTTTAACAGGAGTTCAACCAAAAATATCATTAAGCTTAAGCGGTGAGAAAGGCAATAAACGTTTAACTTTGGTTGGGCTTTGGGGAGATTACATATTAAAACCTCAATCTAAAGAATTTGCTTTTATGCCAGAGGTAGAGGATTTGACCATGCATTTAGCTAAAACATTTAAAATAGTAACTGCTCAACATGCTTTAATTAGAACTTCAACTAACGAGCTTGCTTATATAACTAAACGCTTTGATCGAATAAAAGGCACTAAAATTCATGTCGAAGATTTATGTCAACTATCGCAACTATTAACAGAGCAAAAATATAAAAGTTCTTACGAACGTGTAGGTAAAATAATCAGGCATTATGCAACAAACTCAGGTTTAGATAGTATTAATTACTTTAGATTGGTTTTATTTTGCTTTCTTACAGGTAATAACGACATGCATCTAAAGAATTTTTCTTTGATTCATTCAGAAAACGGAATATTACTTTCACCAGCTTATGATCTATTAAATGTAAATTTATTATATCCAAAAGATGATGAAGAACTAGCACTAACATTAAACGGTCGAAAAAGTAGAATTAAACGTGCTGACTTTGATAAATTAGCAGATAACATAGGAATATCTGAAATTGTCCGAAACAATATTTACAAAGACTTTTCTAAGCAAGCCAATAAAGTTGAAGATTTAATTAACAGGAGTTTTTTAAACAATACTTACAAACAAGAGTATTTTAAAATATTTAAATCCAAGCTAGAGCAAATAAACTTATAAATCAAATCTTGAAAAGATATAAAAATGTACTAAATATGATTTAATTTTCTTCGTTTTATCTATCAATAACCATAACAAACAAAATTATTAATGGCACTGTTTCTTATTAATTTTTCTATAATTTGATTTTAAAAGTGTTGTAAAAAACCTCATACACATACCTCCTACCCCAAATAAACACTCAGGTTTAAAATGTTGAATCAGAAAGTAACCAACTAAAGCAAAACAAACTTGAGTTAATACAAATAACGTTAAGCACTATATTAAATTTACTATTTTATACGTATATTTTTTACAACTTACTTACAGATAAGAATAAAGTAATATATTTATAATATCCTGTATTTATTTAAAAAAAGAGCTATAAATTTATAGCTCTTTTTTTAAATATTATTAATGATGAAAAGTTGCTGAATCATCGGCATCTGAAGATGATGTAACTGGATGTTTTTTAAAGAATTCTATACAGCGTTTTAAATCTTCAATCATCAAAGTTGCCATATCATGACTAAAACCATAACGTACTAAAACACGCTGAATAACCATATCTTCACAATTTGATGGTAATGAATATGAAGCAATGTTCCAACCTCTCATACGCATTCTGTCAGATAAATCAAAAAGATTAAAACCAGGGTTCACGCCTTTTTTAAGTACCCAAGCTGCACCCGGAACTCCACCTTTACCATCGTATAAAATATCGAAAAGTCCAATTTTATCTATCTCTTTAGCTATATATTGCCCGTGATCAGAACATGCTTGTTGAATAGCAGTATAACCTTCACGGCCTAAGCGTAAAAAGTTGAAATATTGAGAAATAATCTGTCCGCCTGGTCTTGAGAAATTTAATGCAAATGTTGGCATGTTTCCACCTAAATAATTTACATTAAAAATTAAATCTTCAGGCAAATCCTCTTTTGTTCTCCAAACAACCCATCCAACACCTAAAGGTGATAATCCGAATTTATGTCCAGATGTATTAATAGATTTTACTCGTGGTAATTTAAAATCCCACACAACATCTTGATGAATAAATGGTGCTAAAAAACCTCCACTAGCCCCATCAACGTGAATTGGAATATCTAACCCGGTATCTTTTTGTAACTTATCTAACGCATCATTTACAGCTTTTACATTTTCATATTGCAATGTAAATGTAACACCTAAAGTTGGTACAACCCCAATTGTATTTTCATCCACACGTTTTAAAACTTCTTCTGGTGTCATTAATAACCTTCCATGCTCCATTGGAATTTCACGAATTTCAACATCAAAATAACGTGCGAATTTATGCCAGCAAATTTGCACTGGCCCAGTAACTATATTTGGTTTATCTGTAGGTTTACCTGCCTTTTGGCGTTTTTCTCTCCACTTCCATTTTAAAGCTAAACCACCTAACATTGCAGCTTCACTAGACCCAGTTGTAGAACAACCTAATGTTGTTTCACTAGCAGGTGAATTCCATAAATCAGCTAAAATGTGAACGCAACGATTTTCAATCTCAGCGGTTTGTGGATATTCATCTTTATCTATCATATTTTTGTCAATACTTTTATCCATGATTTCATGAATTTCATCACCTAAAAACGTTTGACAAAAAGTTGATAAATTTTGTTTTGCATTACCATCTAACAATAATTCATCTAAAATTAAATCCTTAACAGATTTTGGATCGTTAGATGTTTTTGGTAGTTTGTAAACAGATCCGTCTTGCAAACTAATACGTCCTGAATATGCATCAGGAAACTGATCTTTTTTTTGTTTGTTCACTGAATGTAAAGCCATACTATAGAATATTAATGGTTAAAGTTTAAATTATTTATTTTCTTCCCAATGGAAAGGCTCTATTGTAGAATTTGGATCTTCCCATGATTTTTTGCGATTTGCAAAAATTATAAACGGAATTGCAACTACTACAATTGCGCCAATAATTAATACAGAAAACCAAACGGTATTGCTACCCGTATCTATTTGACTTGGTGGAATAAAGCTTAAAACAAAAGCTAATAACGATCCTAAAAAGCCTAAACCTGCTATAAACCATATTAATGAATTTCCTTTTTTACCAATACGGAATGGACGATCAGTATCTTTCATTTTATAGCGCAAAGCGATAGCAGCAGAAAACATTAACAAATACATAATAAGATATAGTAAAACGGTTAGCTGTGATAATATTTGATAAAAGCTTTGCACTGATGGCATTACTACAAAAAGTAAGCTCAATAAAGTTACAATAATGCCTTGAACGTATAAAATATTTTGTTGCACTCCTATTTTATTGGTTTTCTGAAAGAAAGGTGGTAAATATCCTGCTTTACCTACTATAAATACACCTTTAGAAGGGCCTGCAACCCATGTTAACACACCTGCTAAAACCCCGAAAGCTAAAGCTAATGCAATTACAGGTGATAACCAGGACATTTTTAAATATTCAAAATAATTATCAAAACCAACTAATAAACTTTGTGTTAAATTAATTTGATCCTTAGGTATAATAATACCCAGAGCAAAAGTTCCTAAAACAAAAATAGTAACAGTTACTAAAGCACCTATAAAAACAGCCTTGGGATAATTAACTGCTGGCTTATCTACCTCAGAAACATGAACACCACTCATCTCCATTCCGGCATAAAATAAAAATATACTAGATGCTAATACCAAATTATCAAATTTTGATAAGTCAGGAACGAAATTACTATGAAAATCTAAGTTAGAGTGTCCTCCAGAAGCTAAATAAATTACTCCTAAAATAATTAATAACGCGGCTGGAATAATAGTACCGACCAAACCTCCTATTTTAGCAACTTTACCTACCCAATCCATTCCTTTTAAGGATATAAATGTAGCGCCCCAATAAATAACTAAAACAACAATTAAAGTATAAAACTTATTACTAGAAAGTAATAAATCATGCGAATGATCTGTACCTATAAAAGCAATTGATACAGCTCCGAAAGTTAAAACCGTTGGAAACCAAATGGTACTTTCACACCATTGAAGGAAAATAGCAAGAAAACCTACTCGTTTGCCGTAAGCCTCACCTACCCATCTAAAAACTCCACCTTGTTTGTTCTGAAACATAGCTGCCAATTCGGCCGCTACCAATGAGGTAGGAATTAAAAAAACAAGTGCTGCAAATAAATAGTAGAATGCAGAACTTAATCCATAAGTCGCCTCTGCAGGTAAACCTCGCAATGAAACTACAGCAGTAACGTTCATGATTGCTAAGGTAAAAACACCTAGCTTAGCAGTTTGTTTAATATTTGACATAATAAATAGATTGGTTAGTTATAATCGTGAAAATTATTCAATAACAACTTGATCACCACTAAATACATTTAAACTTAATTCGTTCATAATATATTTAATAGCTAATTGGGCTTTAACAGAATTACCAGCATCGTCTAATGGGGGAGCAAAAGCAGCAATACCAAACAAACCTGGCATTACTCCCATAACACCGCCACCAACACCACTTTTAGCAGGAATTCCGGAACTATAAATCCAATCCCCTGTATGTTCGTAAAAACCTACGCTAGCAATTAATGAAGTAATTTTAGGAGCCAAGCCAGCATCAAAAACAACCTGTTTACTAACCGGATTAAACCCTTTATTAGCAATAGTTGCTCCAGTAATAGCAAGTTGTTGAGCTGTAATTCCTAAAGAACACTGGCGTGTATATAAATCTAAAGATAGATCGGGGTCATCATAAATACGGTCGAAGTTTTTTAACAAAAAAGAAATGGCTCTGTTGTTATAATTTGTATCTGATTCAGATTTATATAACTCATCGATTAAAACTGGATCACTAGCACATAAATCTTTAATATTTGTAACAATTGCTTTCCATTTAGCATCTGAGTCACCTGTTGGTTTGACCATGCTACAAGCAGAAATAGCTCCTGCATTGACTAATGGCGTTGAAGGGTGATCATTTTCTAGCAAAATAGCCATAATTGAATTGAAGGGCAATCCGGTAGCGTCTGCACCAATTTTATTTAGCACTTCATCACTTCCATATTGACGCATAGCTAAAATGGCTGTATGCACTTTTGAAACTGACTCAATACCAAAATGATAATCAGTATTCCCTACTTCAATAATTTCACCATTTAGTAAACAAACACTAATACCAAATAAATTTTTATCAATATTTGCCAAATAAGGAATATAATCAGCATTTTTACCTGATTGCTCATTTAAAAATTTTTGATATGCTGCATTAACGACTTCCTTAATTTTGCTTTTACTAATCTTTTTATCCATTTTAAGAGAATATTTAGATTTTAAAACTAATTTTTAGATTTTTTAATAAATAATTAACGCTTATATAGAATTATATATTGTGTTTATAAAAAATAAGTTATTGAATGCTAACAGCTTATTAACTATAAGTATAATTTTAGACGACTATAGCCGCTATATCATTCACTGGGAGTTATGTAGCTCAATGAAGGCTACGGATGTAAAAAAGACCATAAAAATGGCTATTGAAAAGGCAAACAAAAACCTAAGTTGCTTCTGATAATGGGCCGTGTTACGTATCAAGTGAACTAAATGATTACTTTAAAAAATGCACAAAATGAAGTACATTTGAGGCAAACCACTAAACCCACGAACACAGGGAAAGATCGAAAGATATCACTGAATAATGAAAAACGTAGTGAAATTAGATCATTATTACCATCCTGAAGAGTTAATACAAACATTAGAAAAATTTGTAGAAAATTATAACAACAGTAAGTATCATGAGGCTATAAATAATTTAAAACCTGAAGATGTGTACATTGGTAGAGTAGAATTGTTGTGTTGTTGTTGTTCTTGTTGTTGTAAGCTCCCCCAAAAAAAGTACAGTTTAAAACGAGAAAAATTATTAATTTTAAACTAAACTGTAATTATGAAGAGTAGTAAATTTATTCCCAATCAAATTTCTAAGATCCTACAAGAATTTGAATCTGGCAAAGATATTAATGCAATTGTTAGAGAACATGGAGTTAGTAAAGCTACGTTTTATAAGTGGCATGGAAGCAAGTGAATTAAAGAAAATGAAAGCCCTAGAAGAAGAAAATACTAAACTCAAACGCATGTATGCTGATTTAGCTTTAGAACTAGATATGGCTAAATATATATAATCGAAAAAAAGCTTTAAAGCCTTGTTATAAAAGAGCTATCATAAAAGATGTTTTAACCAAATATCCTAAAGGTAAAAGCAAGGCTTGCTGTATTTTACAGACTAGTCGAAGTAGCTTTGTGTATCAATCTATCAAAAATGATTCTGATTTAATCCAGCGATTAGAGAAATTTGCTCAAGACTATCCAAGAGAAGGTTTTTGGAAGTGTTATTATCGCCTTCGTAATGATGG
Organism: Flavobacterium agricola; assembly: GCF_025919725.1. Lineage (NCBI taxonomy): Bacteria > Pseudomonadati > Bacteroidota > Flavobacteriia > Flavobacteriales > Flavobacteriaceae > Flavobacterium > Flavobacterium agricola. The sequence continues at coordinate 1,216,693 of NZ_CP081495.1, forward strand.
AGACAAAGTAAATCATAAGCGATTGCATAGGGTTTACAAACAGATTGGTCTTGCTCATCGCAGAAAGACTAAAAAGCGTTTACCTCAAAGAGTAAAAGAAACCATTGAAATTCCTGAAAGTTTTACCCATACTTGGAGTATTGATTTTATGAGCGATAGTTTAACCAACGGAAGAAAGTTCCGAAGTTTTAATGTTATAGATGATTTTAATAGAGAAGTATTATTCATAGAAACTGATTATTCACTCAAAAGCAGCAGAGTTATTTGGGTTTTAAAACATCTTGTAAACAAACATGGAAAACCAAAACGAATAAGAATGGATAATGGACCCGAATTTATTGCTAAATTAGCACAGGATTGGAGCCAGATTATGGAAATTGAATTTAAATACACCCAACCAGGTAAACCAACACAAAACGCTTTAATAGAACGTTTTAATAAAAGTTATCGTGAAAACGTACTCGATGCATATTTGTTCGATAACATTGACCAAGTCAGAGAAATAAGTGACCAATGGGTTACCGATTATAATTACCACAGACCACACGATTCTCTAGAAGGTATTAGTCCGGTGAATTATAAAATAAAGAAAGAAAAAACAGTTGAAGGGCTTCGTTCCGCTACGGCTACACCTTCGCCTCACTCAGCCCTTCAACTGTGATAAACTATGTATTATATTGTATACTTTTAACTTGTACTAAAAAGGGGAAGCCTACAAAGTCATTTCTTTTTACAATTGCTTGAAATTTTTTTATAAAGTTTTGTGACAAAACATATGGCTTATTTATTTGTTTTATTTGCTTTACAGTTTCATCATTAATTGTAAATCGTCAGCAAAAAGTGGACACATAAAATAGAAAAGTTAAGATAGTGTTTAAACGAAAAACATTACTTTTAATTATGGCTACATCTAAAAAGAAAACTCCAGAAAAGTTTGTAAAAGATATTCGCAACAACACGCGTCGAATCTTTACAGCAGAACAAAAGATTTTAATCGTTATGGAAGCCTTGCGAGCCGAAATCTCTGTATCAGAGTTATGTCAAAAGTATAGCATCTCTCAATCTCAATTCTGTGAATACGTCACATCTTCGTAGACTAAATTAGTAAAAAACTAATATAGCCTTATGATGATGAAAAAGACAAAAGAAATAGAAGCTTATTTAACTTATAATAAAAAACTACAAGTTCTAAAATACGCTAAAGAATATGGAAACAACTCTATCGCATATAATTTTTTTGGCGTTAAAAAGAGTACATTTTATAAATGGAAAAAAGCATATGATGAACATGGAGAAGAAGGTTTACTTAGAAAGAAGCCAAGCCCTCGTACATTTCCCAATCAAATCAAGCAAGAAATTGTAAATAAAGTATTAGAACTTCGAAAAGAACATAAATTAGGGACTTGGCGAATTAAATGGTATTTAGAACGTTATCATGACATTTTAATATCAGAATCAAGTGTTTATCGTATTCTAAAGCGTCATAATATTAGTCGGTTAGACAGAAAAGTAACTAGAAGAGCCATGCATAGTATTAGATACGAAAAAGAAACACCTGGTCATCATGTACAGGTTGATGTTAAATTTCTAATTTTTAAAGATGCAAATGGTCAAAAAATCAAGCGCTTCCAATATACAGCGATTGATGATGCTACACGAATTAGAGCGCTTAAAATCTATGAAATACATAACCAACTAAGTTCAATTGATTTCATAAATTATGTTGTAGAAAAATTTCCATTTAGAATTAATACAATTCAAACAGATAATGGACATGAATTTCAATCAAAATTTCATTGGCATGTTCAAGATTTAGGTATGAGACACCGATTTATAAAGGTAGGTACACCTCAGTTAAATGGGAAAGTTGAACGATCTCATTTGACTGATAAAAAAGAGTTTTATCAACTTTTAAGCTATACTGATGATGTCGATCTAAATCAAAAATTAGAACAATGGGAAAATTTTTATAATTTCAACAGACCACATGGTTCATTTAAAGGAAAAACACCTTATGAAATACTAAAATCAAAACTAAAATAGTTGTATTTAAGGTCTACGAAGTGATGAAGTACGACACTCTCAATCTCAATTCTGTATGTTGTCAAAAGAATTGAGACACTTTGATTAAAAAAATTAAGAGAGTATTTTTATTTATAAATGTATTATTTTTTCTTTAAAATACAGTTGCTTTCTTTTTTCAAAGTTTGATTTTTAATAACTCCTCTTTGTCTTAAAATGCGGCCTGATATACCAAAGTACACATCTTTTGGTGTCAAATTTAAAATAGCTTTTAAACAAAAAAGCTCACTATTTCAGTAATTTTTAATGTATTTGTATTAAATAACGACATCTAAATATAATAAATTGATACAAAAAATCATCCTATATATAAAGGTCAAACCTTTTTAACTTGCTTTTTAAATCATTCGTACCTCGTATAAATAGATAATTCAAAAAATAAAAACTTATCTATTAAAACATTATCCTAAAAAAAAACATAACAAACGCATTAACAACAGATTAAAAATTAAACAATTAACAAGTTTATTTTTACACTTAGTTAATATTTTCTTAAATAAGTCATAATACATATCCCCCATTTATAAAATAGTTTTGCTTAAAACTAAGCTCAAAAAATTATGCTCAAAAAAACTATTTTATTTTGCTTACCCTTAGCGATTCCATTTTCGCTTTATGCTAAGGAGTATCACGCAACAACTTACAACGTCATTCAAAGCTTTTACAAGCTTCAAGTTATGGATGAGTACAACCAACCCGTTGTAAATGCAATGTTAGAAGTAGAAGGCTATTCTCTAGTTTTTTTTACCGATGAGAATGGTATGGTAGAATTACCTAAAACATTACAAGGAAAAAACTTCTACGTTTCTTTAGACGGTTATATTACAATACACGGTATTGTAGGTTTTAACACTGATTTAGTATTGTTAGAAGATAACATCAACCAATTAGATGAAATTGTTGTAGTTGGTTATGGAGATAGTAAAAGAAAAAATTTAACATCATCGATTGGTAAAGTAAAAACTAAAAATATCTCACCTCGAAATGTTTCTTCTGCAAATCAATTATTACAAGGACAAGTAGCCGGAGTTAATTTAACAACGGCTAACGGAACGCCAGGCAGCAGATCTCGAGTTAGTATTAGAGGTATATCATCTATTAACGGAGATAATGAACCTTTATACGTAATTGATGGTATTCCAATTTCAAAATCAAATGCAAGTTATAATTACTCTGGAGAATTTGTACAAGATCCATTATCACTAATTAATCCGTCTGACATTGAATCTATGGATGTTTTAAAAGATGCTGCTGCAACAGCTATTTACGGTTCAAGAGGTGCCAACGGAGTTATTATTATAAACACAAAGCAAGGAAAAAAAGGTAAATTAAAATTTTCATTTTCTCAGTTAACAGGCTTAAGTACAATGCCAAAGAAAATGAACTTGTTGTCTAGTGATCAGTATATTAATTTACAAAACGAGGCAGTTAATAATTATAACCAAGATTTTGGTTATATACCAGGAAAACCAGGGTACATTGATATTAATAAAGTTTTAGGTAAAGTACCTGAAAACTATACGGATATTGGTTGGCAAGATTTAATTATTAGAAATGCTGCAACAACTACTCAAACAGATTTTTCTGTAAGCGGCGGAAACGAAAAAGTTAAAACTTATAATTCTATTGGTTATGCTTATCAAGAAGGCTTAATTAATAAAAGTTCTTTAAAACGTTATTCACTTCGTTCAAATGTAAATTACAAACCAAATGATAAGTTTGATTTAGGTTTTAACATTGCCGGAAACTTTACACAAAGTTCATCAATACCAAATGGTGATCAAGGAACAGCATTGTTTCAGCGTTCTTTAGAACAAAGACCTTACGATTCTCCTTATTTAGCAAATGGAGATTATTCAGTTGGTGGTAAAGATATTTTAAGACACAACGCATTAATTATTTTAGATAAAGACCATACTGATGATAAAAATTACCAATCATTAATTAACCTGTATGGTGCTTACCACTTTTTGAATGGCTTTACTTTTAAAACCAGTTATAATTCGGAGTTAAGAATTGGTCATGGTGCCAGACGTCAAGAAATTGGTCATCCATATAACGGAGGATTAGGGTGGATTAATGATAGCCGTAATACGAGATACAGCCAGGCTTTTGACAATGTATTGTCTTACGAAAAAACTTTGTTTGATGTCTTTAATGTTAATGCAATGATTGGACATTCTTATTTTTCAGACAAATATACCTTCAACACAGTAACTGGACGAGAGTTTCCAGCTAACGACTTTAAGCACATAAACGCAGCAACAATTGTTACTGGCTCTAGTTCTATGTCAGAATATGCTATTGAGTCCTATTTTGGTCGTTTAAACTTAGGTTTTGACGATAAATATTTAGTATCTGCAACTATTCGTAGAGATGGCTCTTCTAAATTTAATAAAGATTACCGTTACGACTATTTCCCTTCGGTTTCAGCAGGATGGATTTTTTCGAGTGAAAAATTTATGAATAATGTCAACTTTATCAACTTCGGTAAACTAAGAGCCAGTTGGGGGAAAACCGGAAATCAAGATGGGATTGGTAACTACGATTACTTTGCCTTAGCACAAGGAGGATACAACTATAACGGTACTACAGGTTTAAGTATTACATCCATAGGTAATAAAAACTTAAAATGGGAAGTAAATACTCAAAGCGATATAGGTATTGACTTAAGTTTTTTAAGTAACCGTTTAAACTTTACCTATGACTTTTTTATTAAGGAATCTAAAGACTTATTATATAACGTACCTATTTTACAAACTAGTGGTTTTTCTAATATGACTCAAAACATTGGAAAATTGCGAAACGTTGGACATGAGTTTACTATTTCATCAATTAACATATCAAATCCTAATTTTACGTGGACTACAAATTTAAACCTATCATTAATTAAAAATGAAGTAAAAAGTTTATTAGGTGATGGTGTTGTTACTATAGGTAATTGGAACGCTATTATTGAAGGACAACCATTAGGTGTTTTTTATGGATACGAGCATCAAGGAATTTACCAAACAGTTGATCAAATACCAACCAACTTATACAACCAAGGCGTAAGACCTGGAGACATAATTTATGCAGATATTAACGGAGATGGTCAAATAAACTCATCAGACAGAACCGTAATAGGTAATTCACAACCTGATTTTTTCGGTGGATTTACCAATACATTTAAATATAAAAACTTTGACATGTCTATTTTTGCAACTTTTTCAGTTGGAAATGATATTGTTTCAAATTGGCGTACTGGTTTAGACCATTTGGGAGGAACAGATTACAACAATATTGCATCTTCATATAACGACCGATGGACTGGACCTGGAACATCTAATTGGGTTCCGCGTGCAACAAAAGGAAGTTGGAATACAAAAAATAGTTCATACTATATAGAAGACGGTTCATACTTAAGGTTAAAAAATTTAACTGTTGGATACACGTTACCTGAAGCTTTACTTCAAAAAATAGGATTTGAAAATATTAGAGTATTTGCTACTGTAAATAACCTATTTACTATTACAAATTATTCTGGGTATGATCCTGAAGCTGCAAGCGGAACAAATGCAGCAAGCTTTGGAATAGACAATTTAGTTACACCACAACCTAGATCGTTTTTACTAGGTATTACTATCAATTAATCATTAAAATATGAAAACTAAAAAATATTCAATTAAAAATATCCTATTATTTTTTTCTTTAGCAATAGGATTTCAATCATGTCAAAATGATTTAGATATTTATTCAGAAAACGCTATATCTCCAGAACAAATAACAGAAAGTAATATTCAGTTTTTTCTTAACGGTTTGTACCGTACTTCTACCCCTATTCGAGACGATTATTTTTACAACGATATTCGAGGAGGAAATTATACTTGGACTGCTCTTTCAGGTAACAACAGCAAATTTGGTGTTTTAATTACGGGAAATGGGTTAGACGATAGAAATGCATTTTCTAGCAGTTACTGGCAATATTGTTATAAAAATATATACAACGCTAACAATATTATTGAAGCCGCTGAAAAAACAAACAATACAACAATTATAGCAGAAGCTAAGTATATTAGAGCCTACATGTACTACAATTTGGTTACAATATTTGGTGGAGTTCCACTAATTACAACAAATACAACTGCTAATTTACCCCGTGTGTCTGCTAAAGAAATATGGGATCAGATTACTAATGATTTAGACTACAGCATTTCTAACGCAAAGGTTTTAAGCGAAACCTCTAACGATAGGGTTTCTATTCAAGCTAGCAAAGCACTTAAGGCAAGAGTTTTACTTGCTTTAAATCAAAAAACAGAAGCAGCAAACTTAGCTACAGAAGTAATTAATGAAAGTGGTTTAAAATTAGATTCTGATTATGGCAGAATATTTCAGGCAACAAAGTCATCGTCAGAAATTTTATTTGCATTTGCCAATTTAACAACAGAGTCTAACACACGCTTATCTCAATTATTTTGGCCTTATGGTACACAATGGGCAGGATCGTACTTTGTTCAGCCCTCAGAATACGTTGTAAACGAGCTTTACGAAACCAACGATAAAAGAAAAGAAATAAACGTTAAAAACATAACAAATTCTGACGGAACATATAATACAATTATAAGTAAGTACACGGATGTGCAACCTATAATTGTTTCGCGTTTAACAGAAATGTATTTTATTGCTGCTGAAGGTTATGGTCTTGGTACTGGATTATCTTATTTAAATGATGTGAGAACTACAAGAAATCTACCTACATATTCAGCAATTGACATTAGCTCTGAAGATGCTTTTCTAAACTTGGTTTTATTAGAAAGAAGAAAAGAATTATATAGTGAAGGTTTTTTATTCTACGATTTAGTAAGAACTAACAAAGCAATTAACTTACCAAATATTTCTCAAACAGAACAATATGTACTCCCGATACCAGGTAGCCAAGTAATTTTGTCAGATGGTATGTTAACCCAAAACCCAGGATATTAATGAAAACAACTAAATTATTAAAAAAATACAGTATTTTATTAATTTTAGCACTAACTGTTAGTTGTGCTAAAAAAATAACTTCCGCTACAGAAAATACAGAAGAAGTATTATTAGTAAAAGATGGCTGGCAAATAAATCCTTTAGACAAAGGAGTTGTTCATTATGAATTGCCAAAGCAGTTTTTAAAAGATTTCAACTCATTTCAAAATGTTAACGTATTAGCTATAAATCCATTAATTTCAGATTATGAAATAGTTTTTAAAGATATTACCCCAAGGGATAGTATCTCTACGGTAGCAAATAATATGGAAAAAGCTATTTTTGCCATCAATGGTACGTATTACGAAAAGAAAGCAAATAACGGGAACTCTACTTCGTATTTTAAGTCAAATAATGTGTTAATAGATTCTGTTCAGGTACCATCAGGTAGCTTATTTGCATGGAAGCACGAAGGCGCATTCTATAAAAAAGGAAAGGACTTTGGTATTGTTAGAGGAAATAACAAAGTTTATACGTATCTAGAAGCTCAAAATATCATGTCAGGATCACCAATATTAATAGAAAACTTTTACCCCTCAGGAGCATATTTTGTGAGAGATTATGTATCAGACTTAACAACACTACCGTATGAAAATCCTGATAGGCATCAAGGAGTAAGACATCCAAGAACTGCTGTAGCAATTACTGATAATGGCACTATTTTGTTTGTAGCGGTTGACGGCAGAAATACAAAAGCAGCTGGAATGTCTGCCAAAGAGCTTACATTATTTTTAAAAAAATATTTTAACCCTAAGGATGCTTTAAATATTGATGGGGGTGGTTCTACAACATTTTGGTTAAAAAATGATAATAGGTCAGATACAGGGGTTATAAATTTCCCAACAGATAACAAAAAATCAGATCATTACGGACAACGTGCAGTTAGAAATGGTTTTGTTATTTTAAAAAATAATTAAGTAATATATTTTTTGTGGTTAACCTAAAAGTGCTTAGAAAAAATTCTAAGCACTTTTTTTAAATAGCTTGGTAATTAAAAATTATCTTGTTTTATTTTTTTTTCATATTTTTTTTAAAGTCTCTATGCTCTATTGAAGAATTTTAAAATTCACTTTTTTATAATAATTAAGCTAAACTATATTTAGTTTTCATTAATTTAGTCAACGATAACCTAACAACGGTAAATAAAAATTTCCATCAATATTTTTTAAAACTCGTTCAGTACTTAGTTTAAAATAAATGTTAATCGTCAGGAAAAAAGTAGACACTTAAAATAGTATTTCGTAAGAAAATCCAACTTCAATAATGGAAATACAAATTTAATTACTTAACTCTATTACTTTTCTTTTAAAAATAGCATTATACATTTTACGTTATTTAAGGTTTTAGTCTTAAAACTATTTTTAGTAATGCTAAATTTAAAATTATGACTAGTCAAGTTGAAAATATTTATTCAGCTCTTAGTAACTAACATATTCAATGAGAGTTTTTATTCACTATCGCCTAGATAAATAACAAAACATTAATTTATAATTTTCCTAAAAATAGATCTAGATTCAAAAAGTTCTAATTTTGATTTGCTATTTTATTTTACCAACGGAAGTTTTTTTGCTTTCCAATCATTAATACTACCACTGTAATTTAAAATAGTCGTAAATCCTAATCGCTCTAATATTGAATAGGCCATTGCGGCACGAACGCCACTCTGACAATGTATAATCACTGGAACGTCTTTTTGAATTCTAATACTCATTTCATCCAAAGAATTTAAAGACATGTTTTCAAAGCCTTTTATATGTCCACTTTCGTATTCACTAGCTGTGCGCACATCTATTAATTGAACTTTTTTATCTTTTTTGTATTCTAATACTTCTTCAGCTGTAATGATTTTAGATGATTTTAAATTTTTAAAGTTCTTCACTTCAGTAATATATCCATAAAGATTATCCATACCAATGCGTATCAATTTACGTTGAATATCTCTAATTTCAGCTTCAGATGCTATTAAAAGAATAGGCTGGTTATATGAAACTAATGACCCCACAAAGGTGGAAAAAGAGGTACTATTTTCTATGTGTAAACTACCTGGAATATATTCTTTTGCAACCTCTTCTTTTCTTCGAGTATCAATAATCAAAATATTATTTTCATACGCTTTTAGAGCTTCAGTGTTAGTTAGTTTTTTCAATTTAGGAATTTCAATAAGTAGTGGACGTGACGATTTATTCCATTCTTTCATCGTTGAAAAGTATTTTGGAGGTTCTGGTTGACCGTCTAAAACAAACTCAATAAAAGCTTTTTTATCGTTTAAATATTTGAACGCCATACTTGAAGACATTTCTTGCTCTAAAGTCGATTGTGGTACCGTACTTAAACTTTTTCCGCAAAAAGAGCCAGCTCCATGTCCTGGCCAAAGTTCTGTATTCTTGGGTAAATTGATAAACTTATTTAAAGATTCAAATAATTGACTCGCTCCAACAAATTGAGAACCTTCCTTTCCGGCTGTTTTTTCTAATAAATCGGGCCTACCTACATCACCAACAAAAATAAAATCTCCAGTAACTGCCTTTATAGGTTCAGATGTATTTTTCAAATTTCGAATCAAAAAACTTATACTCTCAGGAGTATGCCCTGGGGTATGCATGACTTCAATTTCAAGATTCCCAAAATAAATTTTTTGCAAATCATTTAAAGGCTCGTGTAAAAATGAATACTGCCAATCATCACCTCCTTCAGCAGATAATAATAATTTAGCATTAGTCACTTGTGCTAATTCTCTTGAACCACTCAAAAAATCAGCATGTATATGAGTTTCTGTAACATATTTTATCTCTAATCCATTTTGCTTAGCAAAATCAATGTAGGTATCTATATCTCTCTTAGGGTCAATAACAATAGCTTCTTTATTTTCGTTAGCAATAATATAACTAGCTTGAGATAATGTTTCATCATAGATCCGTTCAAAAATCATATTTTGAGCACGTACAACAAAATTTGAAAGTAAAAAGATACTTAATGTTTTAATTAATAATAGTTTACGTTTCATTTTTTATGTCTTATTTCAACTAAAATACAATATTAAGAAATAGCTATTTGTAACAATTGTTACCTAATTAAAAAAACATTGCTTTAAGCAAAGTTTTATAGATTTTCTTTTAATAAGCGTTCTAATTCATTAGCAGGAAAAACACCTGCTTGTCGCCAAACAATTTTACCGTTTTTAAAAATAATTAAAGTTGGTACACTGCGAACTTGATATTGAGCTGCAACAGCTTGATTCTGATCTACATCAATTTTTATAATAGATACCTGATCTCCAATTCGTTGTTTCACCTCTTCTAAAACGGGCGCTTGCATTTTGCATGGTCCACACCAGGTTGCAAAAAAGTCAACTAAAACCGGTTTGTCTTGATTTATTATTTCTTCAAATGTCATCATTTTTTTTTCTCTTTTAAATAATGAAAAAATTAAACCTCCCATCAAACCACCATATAATGTACTGTTTTTTGGATTAGATGTAATGGTACAACTTCCAGATTGGCAACCTATAAAATACCAGTATAAATAACCAGCTAAAAGTCCGAATGCTATTCCCGAAATGGTCAATATATGTTTTGGAAAGATTTTTTTCATTTTACTTAATTTCTGTAAATGTTGCTTTTTTATTTTTTTCTGATTTTGAATTAGGAACTGCACAAGCTTGGGTTCCACAACAGCCAATATTGAGCAAGGGCATAAGTACTAATAAACCTCCTAAAGCAGCAAATAACCATTGTTCTAATTCAATTCCTTGATAGATGATTAAAAACCCCATAGTTAATCTTAAAAAACGCATAATATTCCAGGTTTGAAGCCATTTTCTCATACACTTATTTTTTTTATAAAATGAATAAAAACTTCGCTACCTTGTCTTGGAGGTATACTATTGTAGCACGTTTCCATTTTTTTGATTTGGAACTGTTTTTCGAAAATAGGTCGATATTCGCAAGGACAGCCTCCAAAAGGTGGGAACGGATTGTTAAATTGTTTATCAAATAAAACACCTACAATGCTTCCGTTATTTTTAAGCAATTCATGCATTTTAGCAACATATTCGTTTCTTCTAAATGGCAGAATAGCACTAAAAAATGTTTGCTCTAAGACTAAGTCGTAATTACCTGAATGTTCAAAAAAATCTTCACATAAAATTTTTATTGCAGTATTTCCCTTAAAGCGTTTCTCTAAATTTTTAACAGCTAAAGGGGCAATGTCAATTAATGTAATATTCTTAAAACCATGTTCTAATAAATATTCAGCTTCATAAGCATTACCACACCCAGGGATTAAAATTGCTATGTTTTTGTCCTTTACTCCATCAATATATTTAGTTATTGCAGGTGATGCATGCCCAATATCCCAACCGGTTTCATTTTTCTCCCAGCGCGTATCCCAATAGGTCTTATCCATCGGCACATCGCATTGGGTGATACAACATGCTTCTATTTTATCTTCTTGTTTCATTTATAGCTTCTTTTATTTGTTGCCAAGTTCCACCATTAATAACGTCAGTAAATCCATTTTGTTCTAAAATAGTTTTTGCCTGACCACTTCTGTTTCCACTTCTACAAAAAACGATAATATTTTTGTGTTGTTTTAATTTACTCAACTGTTTTTCTATTTGATCTAAAGGTATATTTACAGACCCAGGTACATTTCCTTCTGCAAACTCTGCTGCTGATCTAACATCTACTAAAAAAGCATTGTTTTTTAGTACAGTTTCTAATTCTTCCTTTTTGTTCATTGTGAACCTATTTTTTAAAAATTTAAACATTTTAATATAAAATTATTTAAGTTTATTGGTTTTATGAAATTTTTATCCATTTCCCCAATTCCCTAAAACATCTTACTTTGACAAACAAAATCTGTTTTAGGTACTTGTGTAGTCAATATGGCATTAAACCCACCTTCAATTTCAATAAAGTTTCGGTATCCACGTGCTTGTAAAATACTAGCTGCAATCATACTTCGGTAACCACCAGCACAATGCAAGTAAAAAGTTTGTTTTGGATTTATATTTTTAATCCAATCGTTTATGAAAGCTAAAGGTCTATTATATGCATCTTCAACATGCTCTGCCTCGTATTCAGAAGCTGTTCTAACATCTATCACTACAGCTTCCTTACCTTGGATTTCCTGTTCAAAAGTACTTGCAGTAATACGGTTTACAAAATCAATTTCTTTATCAGCTGCTAGCCAAGCATGAAAACCTCCTTTTAAATAACCCAATACTTGATCAAAACCAACGCGACTTAAACGGGTAACAACTTCTTCTTGCATGCCTTCTTCTGTGATTAATAATATAGGCTGATTAACATCTACAATCATTGCACCAACCCAAGGAGCAAAATCACCTTGTATTCCAATATTTATTGATTGTGGAATAAAACCATTTGCAAAATCACTATTTGCTCGGGTATCTAAAATTAATGCAGCAGATTGTTCAGCTATTATTTCAAATTCATCTACACTTAAGGCTCTTAATCCTTGAGATAAAACCTTATCAAAACTTTCATATCCTTTTTTATTCATCGCAACGTTCATTCCAAAATATGCAGGTGGAGGTAATAAACCATCTGTTACGGCTTCAATAAATGCTGCTTTTGAAGGTTGATTCAGTGCGTAATTCATTTTCTTTTGATTACCTAAAGTATCAACAGTTTCTTTCATCATGTTCTTACCACAAACAGAACCCGCACCATGAGCTGGATAAACGATAATCTCATCAGCTAACGGAAGAATTTTATTGTATAAGCTCTCATATAACATTCCAGCTAAATCTTCTTTGGTCATATTAGCTGTTTTTTGGGCTAAATCTGGTCTACCAACATCTCCTAAGAATAAGGTGTCTCCACTAAAAATAGCCGTTTCTTTTCCATTTTCATCAATCAACAAATACGTTGTACTTTCTAAAGTATGTCCTGGTGTATGCAATACTTTTATTTTAATTTTTCCAATTTCAAAGATTTTGTTATCTTTTGCAATTATGGCATCGAATTCAGGACTAGCAGTTGGACCGTAAACAATTGGAGCAGTAGTTTTCTGACTTAAATCTAAATGTCCACTTACAAAGTCAGCATGAAAATGTGTCTCAAATATGTATTTTAGTGTAACACCATTTTTGGTTAAACAATCTAGATAAGGTTGAGTTTCTCTAAGAGGATCAATGATCGCTGCTTCACCATTACTCTCTATATAATAAGCACTTTGTGCTAAACATCCAGTATAAATTTGTTCTACTTTCATTTGTTCTATTTTTTAATTTGTTAAGTAAATTTCGTAAGATTTCTTGATTTAGAAGGTAACATTTGTTACACTAACTACTTTATTATTAACTCTTTAATTAAAATAACTAAACCCATTACCATTACAAAGTATCCAAAGATGGGTTTTAGTTGTTTTGCATCTAATTTTTTATTCAATTGAATTCCAAAGTACATTCCAACTAAAGCAATTACTAATATTTTTGTTAAGAACAAGAAATCTAACATTGAAATATCGTGAGAACCTAAAAAACCAATCAATGATTTAACTCCTATTATAAATAGTGAATTTGCTACAGCTTGTTTCGTACTTAATTTGCCGAAAATCATCAATATAGGTACTATGATAAATCCACCTCCAGCACCAACAACCCCAGTTATTAAACCTTCTATTAAACCGGCAATCATTAATATATAATGGTTGTATGGGCAATCAAAACAATCCGGATTGTTTTTCTTTTGCTTGATCATGAAGAAGCCTGAAATAAGCATCAATATCGAAAAGAACAACAACATAAAAACGTTTTTTTCTATCTCATAGCCAAAAATCATAAACGTTTGTGGAATCGCAGGTAAAATATAAGATCTTACAGTGTACAACGCTAACATAGAAGGAATTCCAAACTGTAGAATTTTTTTAAAGGATAAGCTTTTTTGAATTATATGAGGAGTTGCTGCTACTAAACTTGTGATGCTTACTAAGGCAAGTGAATAGGTAGTAGATAAAGTTGCTGGTATTGCAAATAAATAAACCAATACCGGTACAGTAAGTATGCTTCCACCACCACCAAATAAACCAACCAATAAACCAATTAAAATGGTTAATATAAAACCTAAAATCTCCATGTTCTTTTATTTTGTTATTCAAAGGTCTAACTTTCTAAAAAAACAGAGCGTAACATAAGTTACAAACCAAATCTAATAAAACAGCCCCTAAAAAGTAAAGTACTCTTTAGAGGCTGTTTATGATCATAAATTCTAATTTAAATAATTGAAATACTATTGCGTTGCTGCATAATAAAACCTTCATTTTCAAGCGCTTTCAATAATCTGGAAATCACTACTCGAGAGGTATTCAATTCGTAAGCAATTTCAGCATGTGTTTTATTTACTATTCTTGATTTATTTACACTTGCACTTTCTATTAAATAATTTTTTAAACGACCTTTAGAATCGTTGAATGCCAAATTGTCTATAGAGCGCATCATCTCATCTAAACGGTCTTGATAACTATTAAAAACAAATGCACGCCATGTAGGATATTTTGCTAACCAACTATCCATTATTTGCACGGGAATTTGTAACATTTCTCCAGCTGTTTCTGCTGCTGCTCTAATGTTACTTGTTTTAGTACCTAAGCAACAAGTCATAGTCATGGCACAAGTTTCACCTTTTTCTAAATAATATAATAAAAGCTCTCCATCATTATCATCATCTCGCATAATTCTAATCGCACCATGAAGTAAAAGGGGCATATGTGTTATGGCATCATCTAAATCCATTAAGATATCATTTTCTTTAAACGATCTTATTTGAGCTATCTTGGCCATTTCTTCTAATAGCTCGTCTTCAAATGAAGAACCAAAATACTGCTGAAGTAAACTTTTATCTATCATATTTAAATAATTAATGAGGTAACTTATCTCTTAAAATTCCATACAACCACGTACCAGTTAACGCAGCTAAAAGTACAATAATTATAGAATAAGTTCCTGCACCTAAAAGTACAAAAATAGGACCAGGACAAGCTCCAATAAGTGCCCAACCAAGGCCGAAAGAAATACCTCCAAATAAATAACGACTAACTGATTTATCTTTAGGTTGAATTATGATATTCTTGCCATCGACATCTTTTGCACTTTTGCGTTTGATAATTTGTGTACCGATAACTCCTATTATCAATGCAGAGCCCATAAAACCATACATATAAAATGATTGGAACTGAAACATCTCAACTATTCTAAACCAAGAGGCCGTCTCTGCTTTATACATGGTGATACCAAATAATACACCTAAAACAATATAAATTAAACTTCTCATAACTATCTAAAAAATTAAAGGGAATAAAAAATGAACCATAACCAAGCCACCAATAAAAAATCCAATCACAGCAATTAGGGAAGGTAATTGTAAATTACTTAAGCCTGAAATTGCATGACCTGAAGTGCAACCTCCTGCATAACGAGTTCCAAATCCTATCAGTAATCCACCAACAATTAAAAGCAATAAATTTTTAATATTCATAGTTTCAAATATTTCTATTGGATTGTATGATTTACCAACACTTTCAAAACCCAAATTTTGTAAATATTGCGTTGTAAAAGTAGAAATTTCTGGAATCTGATTTTCTGATAATACATTTGCCGCTAAATAACCACCAAAAATAGTACCTACTAAGAATAGTAAATTCCACTTTTGTAATTTCCAATTGAAGTCAAAGAATGAACAATTTTTTCCGGCTCCCATAGCCGCACAAAGTGTTCTGAAATTTGAAGAAAAACCAAAGCTTTTACCTAAATAAATCAATGCAATCATGATGAATGCAATGATTGGCCCTCCTACAAACCAAGGCCATGTACCTAATATCCAATTCATAGTTTTAAATTTTACTATGCAAATTTGAATCAATTATTTTTAACAATACGTAACATTTGTTACACATATAATAACCATCAGTACATTAAAAATGTTAGAATAGTTATTTACAAAATTTCTAAGCACTATTTAAAAAAATAGTTATAAAAGTTAATAATACAAATATCCCCATGGGTATAAGAATATTTTTCACACTTAGTATGTATAGGTATGTATGTTGTCAAAAGAATTGAGACACTTTGTAAAAAATTAAGAGAGTGTTTTTTTATAATACGTGTTTGAATTAATTTACCTCAGCACTAATTACAAGCTCTTCGGGGAGCATTTTCTCTTGTTTTTAAAACGTTTTCTACATCCTCTAATTTAAATCCTTTTGCTTTTAAAAGTATTAAATAGTGATACATTAAATCAGCTGCTTCACCTAAAAATAAATCACTGTTATTATCTTTGGCCTCAATCACAATTTCTACCGCCTCTTCTCCAACTTTTTGTGCAACCTTATTGATTCCTTTATTAAATAATTTATAGGTATAAGATTCTTTATTATCCCCAAAATCAATTCTATCATTAATTGTTTGTTCTAATTCGTATACAAAACCACGGTTTGAAATTTCCTTAAAACAGGTTGTTGAACCTGTGTGACATGTTGGTCCAAATGGTTTTGCCTTAATTAAAACCGTATCGTTGTCACAATCAATTGCAATCGATTTTACTTCTAAAAAATTTCCTGATTCTTCGCCTTTAGTCCATAACCTGTTTTTTGAACGAGAATAAAAAGTTACCTTTCCTAGCTTTTGCGTTTTATTAAAGGCTTCTTCGTTCATATAACCTAACATTAATACCTGATTGTTTAGGTAATTTTGTATGATAACCGGAACTAATCCGTCGTTACTTTTTGTAAAATTAATGTTCATCGTATCGGAATGTTTTGTTGTTTTAAATAGTCTTTTAGCGTTGGAATTGGAATTTCACCAAAATGAAAAATACTAGCCGCCAATCCGCCACTTGCTTTTGTTTTTGTAAAAACATCTACAAAATCTTTCATTGCTCCTGCTCCTCCCGATGCTATTACCGGAAGGTTTACAGCATCAGCAACAGCTTTTGTAATATCGATATTAAAACCAGTTTTTGTTCCATCGCCATCCATTGATGTTAATAAAATTTCACCAGCTCCTAATTCTTCCACTTTCTTTACCCAATCTAAAGTTTTCCATTCGGTTTCAATGTTCCCGCCGTTTACAAACACCTTTTGAATTCCGTTTACGTCGCGCGTATCAACAGCAACAACTACACATTGAGATCCGAAACGAGCCGCCAAATCTGCAATTAATTGTGGATTTTTAACCGCAGAAGAATTTACCGAAACTTTATCTGCACCAGCTTGAATAACCGTCGAAGCATCTTCAACCGAATTAATTCCGCCACCAACTGTAAAAGGAATATTAATTGCTGCCGCTATTTTATTGACCATTTCGGCTAAAGTTTTACGCTTTTCAATAGTTGCAGTAATATCCAGAAAGACCAATTCATCAGCTCCTTCTTCTACATATTTTTTTGCCAATTCTACAGGATCTCCGCATCGCGTAAACCAATAAAATTAACGCCTTTTACCGTTCTTCCATCTTTGATATCTAAACAAGGAATGATTCTTTTCTTCAACATATTAGTACAATTGCTTTAAATCTTTTAATTGAATACGTCCTTCGTAAATTGCTTTTCCAAGAATTGCACCTTCGCAACCTAATTCCTTTACTTTAATTAAATCATCGATTGAAGAAACACCGCCAGAAGCGATCAGTTTTACGTTAGTAGCAGCTAAAATTTGGGCATACAATTCGTTTGATGTTCCTTGTAACATGCCATCTTTTGCAATGTCTGTACAAATTACATATTCAATCCCTTGGGCTTTGTATTCTTGAATAAAATCAATTACATCTAATTCCGACGTTTTTAACCAACCGTGTGTAGCAATTTTACGATCTTTGGCATCTGCTCCTAAAATAATTTTATTGTTTCCGTATGTATTAATCCATTCTAGAAATAAAGTTGGATTTTTAACGGCAATACTTCCACCAGTAATTTGGTTTGCCCCACATTCAAAAGCAATTTTAACATCATTATTTGCTTTAATTCCGCCGCCAAAATCAACTTTTAAATTGGTCTTAGATGCAATTAGTTCTAAGGTTTTGTAATTGATAATTTGTTTCGATTTTGCTCCATCTAAATCCACTAAATGCAAATATTCGATGCCGTAATCTTCAAATTCTTTGGCAACTTCTAATGGGTTTTCATTATATATTTTTTTGGTATCGTAATCGCCTTGAGATAATCGAACACATTTTCCGTCTATAATATCTATTGCAGGGATGATTCTCATAATGCTAAAAAGTTTTTAAGGATTTGCTCTCCAATTCCGGCTGATTTTTCTGGATGGAATTGCGTTGCATAAAAATTATCTTTGTTTAAAGCAGCTGAATATTCTAAAATATAGCTGGTTTTCGCAATTGTAAATTCTGAATTTTCACAATAAAAACTGTGTACATAATAAATGTCTGAGTTTTCATCAATCTCATCAAACAAATGCGATTTAAAATCATAAATGGTATTCCACCCTATATGTGGAACAATTTCTGTTGACGGAAACAATTTTACTTGGATAGGGAAAATACCTAAACAATCGGTATTCCCCTCTTCCGAATAGGAACACATGAGTTGCTGCCCTAAACAAATGCCTAAAACCGGTTGTTTTAAATTTTTAATAACTTCATCTAAACCTTTCTTTTTTAAATAGGTCATTGCAGAACTTGCTTCTCCAACACCGGGAAAAATGACTTTATCTGCAGTTTGTATGGTTTCAAAATCATCTGTAATTACCGCTTCGTAACCCAAACGGGTTATTGCATTGTAAACTGATTTTACATTCCCTGCGTTATATTTTACAATAGCAATCATTACAACATTCCTTTGGTTGATGGTAAAATCATCTTTTCTGGGTCACGCTTTACCGCAACTTTGATTGCTTTTGCAAAAGCTTTAAATATTGCTTCAATTTTGTGGTGCTCGTTTATACCTTCTGCTTTGATATTTAAGTTTGCTTTTGCTCCATCTGTAAACGATTTAAAGAAGTGATAAAACATTTCTGTTGGCATTTGACCAATCATTTCGCGTTTAAAATCAGCTTCCCAAACCAACCAATTTCTTCCACCAAAATCAATCGTAACTTGCGCTAAACAATCGTCCATTGGTAAAGCAAATCCGTAACGTTCAATTCCTAATTTATTTCCTAATGCTAATGCAAAAACTTCACCTAAAGCAATTGCAGTATCTTCAATCGTATGGTGTTCGTCCACTTCTAAATCGCCATCTACTTTAATTACTAAATCCATTTGCCCGTGACGCGCAATTTGATCTAACATGTGATCGAAAAAGTGAATTCCCGTAGAAATATCTGATTTTCCGGTTCCGTCTATGTTTAAGTCGATTTTAATTTTAGTTTCGTTGGTATTACGAACGATAGAAGCTGTACGGTTTTGAAGCTTTAAAAATTCGTAAATTGCTTTCCACGAAGTTGTTTTTAAAACAATGGTTTCATATAATCCTTCGTTATTTTTAATTTCATCAGCACCTAAAGCTTCATTATTAGATATAAAAATTCCTTTTCCGCCCAAATTATGAGCTAATTTTACATCTGTAATACGATCGCCAATCACAAATGAATTTGCTAAATCGTACGCTGGATTATTGATGTACTTTGCTAATAACGCTGTTCCAGGTTTACGTGTTGGTGCATTTTCATGAGCAAAAGTTTTATCGATATAAACATCTTCAAATTTCACTCCTTCGTTTTCAAATGCCTTTATCACAAAATTTTGAATAGGCCAGAATAATTCTTCAGGATTTGCAGGCGTTCCTAAACCGTCTTGGTTGGTTACCATAACTAACTCATAATCCAATTCGTTTGCTATTTTACCTAAGTAAGTAAATGCTTCTGGATAAAATTCTAATTTTAAAAAGCTGTCTACCTGAAAATCTGCCGGCTCTAAAATCATTGTTCCATCTCTATCTATAAAAAGTACGCGTTTCAAAATTGTAATGTTTTTAGGGTTTGTATTAATTTCTGATTTTCCTGTTCCGTTCCAACAGTTATGCGTAAGCAATTTTCACATAAATCATCGTTGTTTCGGTTGCGGATGACGATTCCTTTTTCAACTAATTGCTTGTAACGTTTATTCGCATCATCAACTTTAATTAAAATAAAATTGGCATCGCTTGGATAGATTTTCTTAACAAAATAAATTTCAGTTAATGCTTGTTCAAGAACTTCCTTTTGTTGAATAATTCTATTTGTAGCTGCTACAACGTTATCGTAATCACTTAAAACCTCAATCGCTTTTAGTTGCGTTAACTGATTGATGTTATATGGTGGTTTAATTTTATTTAAAACAGCTACAATATTTTGTGATGCATATAAAATTCCTAATCGAATTCCGGCCAAACCAACAGCTTTAGATAAGGTTTGTGTAACAATTACATTTGGGTAATTGTTAATTTCTTCAATCCAAGATGATTCAGTAGCAAAATCAATATAAGCTTCGTCAATTATCACTAAACCAGTAAACCGATTGACTATTTTTAAAATCGCATCTTTTTTGATGATTTGTCCTGTAGGATTATTAGGAGAACACAAGAAAATCATCTTAGTTTTTTCATCAATTTTCGAGAAAACATCTTCAAGATTTGGTTGAAAATCTGTTTGGTTTAATAATGATTTGCGATATTCTATCGCATTTAAATTGGCTAAAACCTCGTACATGCCGTATGAAGGTGAAATTGCAATTACGTTATCCAGATTAGGTTCACAAAAGGCACGAAAAATTAAATCCAATACCTCATCACTGCCGTTTCCTAATAAAATTTGAATTGCAGAAAAATTTTTAATCTCACTTAAAATAGATTTCACATTATGCTGTAAAGGATCGGGGTAACGATTTAAGCCGTTGTTAAACGGATTTTCGTTAGCATCTAAGAAAATGTAATCGGCATTTATTTCTTGATATTCGTCACGTGCCGATGAATATGCTTTCATGGCTTTTACGTTGCGACGAATAATACTATCTAAATTAAATTTGTTCATTGTTTTAAATCGTTTAAACGTAATGTTACAGCGTTTTTGTGAGCAAATAACTCTTCGGCTTCGGCCATTAATTCGATAGCAGGACCGATGTTTTGAATTCCTTCTGCAGAAATTTTTTGAAAAGTGATTTTTTTTATAAAACTATCTAAAGAAACACCTGAATAATTTTTTGCATATCCGTTTGTTGGCAGTGTGTGATTGGTTCCTGAGGCATAATCTCCAGCCGATTCACACGAATAGTTTCCTAAGAAAACTGAACCTGCATTGATGATTTTTGGAATAAAATCTTCTGCCTTTTCACATGCAAAAATTAAATGTTCTGGAGCATATAAATTAGAAAAAGCAATACATTCTTGAATCGAATTTAAAACAATTCCTCTTGAGTTTTCTAATGCTTTTCTAGCTAATTCAGCACGTGGTAAAACTGTTAATTGCGTATTTATTTCTGTAATTATTTCTTTTATCGTCTTTTCACACGTTGTTAATAAAATCACTTGTGAATCAATTCCGTGTTCAGCTTGAGATAATAAATCGGCAGCTACGTATTTAGGAACTGATGTTTTGTCTGCAATAACTAAAACTTCACTAGGTCCAGCTGGCATATCAATAGCTACTCCAAAGTTTTGTGCCACTTGCTTTGCAGCAGTTACATACTGGTTTCCTGGACCAAAAATCTTGTCAACTTTTTGTATGGTTTCTGTTCCAAATGTTAAGGCTCCAATAGCTTGTATTCCACCAACCTTATAAATTTTTTTTATCCCGATTAAATTCGCCGTATACAAAATTGTTGGATGAATTTTTCCTTCTTTATTTGGAGGTGTACACAAAATAGTATTAACGCATCCGGCCAATTTTGCAGGTATTCCCAACATTAAAGTTGTAGAGAATAAAGGTGCTGTTCCGCCAGGAATGTAAATACCAACATTTTCAATTCCGCGAAATTCTCTCCAACAACTCACTCCTTTTGTTGTTTCAATAACCTGGACCTGTTCTTGTTGTACTGCGTGAAATTTTTCAATGTTTGAAGCTGCTAATTGAATAGCTTCTTTTAATTCATCTGATATTAAAGCTTTTGCTTCTTCAATTTCTTGGCTAGAAACTTCTAAAGATTTTAATTTAACTTTATCAAAATGCTCGGTAAAGTCAATTAATGCTTGATCTTTATCAATTTTGATTCTAGCAAAAACATCTAAAACAGTTTTTTGTAAATCTTGAGCTTCTTTAGTTGGCCGAGAAGTTAAACCGTGCCATTCAGAAAATTGTGGGTTTATGTATGTTTTCATCTTACAAAATAATTTTTTCAATTGGTACCACTAAAATACCTTCGGCACCGGCATCTTTAAGTTCTTCAATAATGTCCCAAAACTTATCTTCATTAATTACTGAGTGTAAACTACTCCAACCTTGTTCTGCAAGCGGCATCACTGTTGGTGATTTTAAAACCGGAAGAATACTGCTAATAACTTCAATTTTCTCGTTAGGAACATTCATTAAAATATATTTTGATTTGCGAGCTTTTAAAACTGATTCGATTCTGAATTGTAGTTTCGCTAAAATTGAAGCTTTATCTGATTTTAAATGAGGTGATGAAACTAAAACAGCTTCACTTTTAAGAATCACTTCAAACTCTTTTAAATTGTTTTTAAACAAGGTATTTCCGGACGAAACAATATCAACAATAGCATCAGAAAGTCCGATGTTTGGAGCAATTTCAACAGAACCAGAAATCTCGTGAATTTCGATATTAATGTTTTTAGATTTGAAGAAGTTTAAAACAGTGTTTGGATAGGAAGTTGCTATCTTTTTGTTTTTAAAATCTGTTAATGTTAAAAATTGTGACGATTTAGGAACCGCAACTGATAAACGACATTTAGAAAACCCTAGTTTTTGAAGGGTTGATAACGTTATTTCGTTTTCAATTAGTAAATTTTCACCAACAATGGCACAATCTACAACTCCATCTTTTACATATTGAGGAATATCAGAGTTTCTCAGAAAGAAAATTTCTAGAGGAAAATTACGAGCTTGAACGCGAAGCTGATCGATTCCATTGTCTATAGAAATCCCACAATCTTTAAGTAATTTAAGACTATCTTCGTTTAAACGCCCTGATTTTTGAATGGCTATTTTTAATGTATTCATAAGATTTTTTTTACAATGAGCACATCAAAAAAGCTAAAAAAAGAAAACCCGTTTGATGTACTCAAACGGGTTTAATAAAATTTATATATGGTTCACTTACCTATACAACATTATCTTCTCGCTTGAGCGTGAATATGATAATGATGATGTAATTGATTTAAAAACATTTTTTCTTTTTATGAGTGTAAAATTAATACTTTATTTCTTAACTAAAAGTTAAATTATTTAAACTGCTGAAAAAGTTGTCACTTTCAATATATAACGTAACAATGTCATGCTTTAAAAGCTAAAATTCTTTTAATAAATGTCCAAAATATTCTCTTTTTTTATCCAAGTAGCTTTTATTAACTTCATTTGGCTTAATCTCTAAAGGAACTCTACCATTTAACTGAATACCGCTGTTTTTTAAACAATTAATTTTATCCGGATTATTTGTAATTAAATTTATTGCTTTTATATCTAAAACTTTAAGCACCTCAATTGCATCATCAAAAGTTCTTGCATCATCAGGGAAACCTAACATTAGGTTAGCTTCCACAGTATCAAATCCTTTTTCCTGTAAAGCGTAAGCTTTTAATTTGTTAATTATACCAATATTTCTTCCTTCTTGACGCAAGTATATAATAATACCTCCATGTTTAGAAACATATTCCATTGCAACCGAAAGCTGCTGACCGCATTCACATTTTTTTGAATGAAAAACCTCACCAGTTATGCACTCAGAATGAAATCTTACATTTACAGGTTTAGCAAAATCAGTACCTAGTGCAACCCAAACCAAATGAGGATTCCAATCATCTTCAGAATCAGAAAAAGCGTAAACAGTAAAAACACCATAATCAGTAGGAATATCAGACCTAGCCTGTATTTGTAGCATAATTTTAATTTTTAAAAATAAATATAGTACAAATATATACTTTTTTAAAAACAAAAAAGTATATATTTGTACTATTAAAATAGCGTTATAATTAACTATAATATTATTAAATGATTTTGTTAATCCAAATATTAAGGTAACAGCTATAAAAACTTTCATACCCTATTAGATTTATGAAATACGAATTGATAAAAGATGTGCTTGATTTAGTAGCACAGTTTGAAATAGAAAAACCAAATAATAAATCGGTTGATGATTTTAAAAAATGGATTTCAGCTTCTTGTAACGAAAATATTAAACAAGTAGAACCCTATTGGGAAGGGAAAGAAAATGGTAGAAGTGCTGAAAGTGTAATAAATACTTTGCTAGTCCATTTAAATAGGTATGCAAAAAACTATTCTAAATCAGCCATATTCAATTCGAACTTTTCAACTCAAGAAGATTTTATTTACTTAATAACCCTAAAAGCCTTTGGAGAAATGTCTAAAATGGAATTAATTAAAAAAAATGTTCATGAAAAAACAACAGGCATGCAGATTATAAATAGATTAATTGCTAATGACTGGATTGAACAATACGATTCTATAATTGATAGAAGAAGTAAATTAATTAAAATTACCCAAAAAGGCCTTGATGATTTAGAAAAACAAATGAGTAGAATAAGAATTGCTACTCAAGTAGTTGCAGGTGATTTAGATAATAACGAAAAAATGCAACTCATTCACCTTTTAAATAAGCTAAATAATTTTCATTTAAACATCTACGAAAAAAATATAGACACCGAAAATCTATTAAACGAAGTATTAAAAACAAAAAATAATGCATAAAAAAGTAGCTGTAATAGGATCTGGATTTTCAGGAATTTCTGCAAGTGCGTATTTAGGTAAAATGGGGTATGAAGTACATGTTTTTGAAAAACACGATCAACCTGGAGGCAGAGCTAGGCAATTTAAAACAGATTCAGGCTTTACATTTGATATGGGCCCAAGTTGGTATTGGATGCCAGATATTATTGAAAACTTTTTTAATGACTTTGGATATAAAAGTAAGGATTTTTATGAATTAGTTGCTTTAAACCCACAGTTTGAAATGATCTTTGCAGATGCAAAATTAAATGTTCCTCAAAGTTATGAAGAGCTTAAGAATGTTTTTGAAAGCTTAGAAAAAGGAAGCGCTAAAAAATTGGATGCCTTTATGCTGGATGCAAAGTATAAATATCAAGTTGGAATGCAAGAATTTGTTAACAAACCTTCTATAAACTGGCTTGAATATGTATCACCAAAAATTGCAAAAAGTGCTTTAAAACTGGATTTATTATCAAACTTTAGAGATTTTGTGGCTAAATATTTTAAAAACAAAAAGTTACAAGTCCTAATGGAGTTTCCGGTAATTTTTTTAGGAGCTTCACCAAAAAACATTCCAGCTTTATATAGTTTAATGAATTACGGGGGCTATGCGCTTGGCACTTTTTACCCTCAGGGTGGCTTTTACCAGTTAGTTTTAGCAATGAAAAAAATAGCTGAAGAAAACGGTGTTAAATTTCACTTTAACCAAAATGTTACAGAAATAAAAGTTGAAAATAAACGTGCAACAGCTATAAAAGTTAATAATACAGAATTATTTTTTGATTATATAGTTGGTTCATCAGATTATCATCATACAGAAACTTTATTAGAAAAAAAATATAGAAACTACACAGAAAGCTATTGGAGTTCTAAAACTTTTGCACCTTCTTGTTTAATTTATTATATAGGAATAAATCAAAAAATTCCAAAATTAAAGCATCATACTTTATTTTTTGAAAACGAGTTAGATAATCATATTGATACCATTTATACAAATAAAAAATGGCCAGAAAAACCTCTTTTTTATGTTTGCTGCCCGTCAAAAACAGATCCAAATGTAGCGCCTAAAGAAAATGAAAATTTATTTTTTTTAATGCCTTTAGCTATCGGACTAAATGATACTGAAGAAACACGTGAAAAATATTTTAACTTAATGATTAGCCGATTAGAAAACTTGACAAAAGTTTCTGATTTAAAGTCTAAAATAATATATAAAAAAAGCTATTGTGTATCAGATTTTATAAGTGATTACAATGCATATGGTGGTAATGCTTATGGCTTGGCAAACACTTTAAAGCAAACTGCCGTTCTAAAGCCCAAAATAATTAATAAAAAAGTAAAAAACCTGTATTATACTGGTCAATTAACAGTACCTGGACCTGGAGTTCCGCCATCAATTATTTCAGGTAAAATTGTAGCAAATCAAATTTATAAGCAAAAGTAAAAGTACTATGAAAAAGTTATTTGATGAATTGTCATATTCGGTTAGTAAAATTACTACACAAAAATATAGTACTAGTTTTTCTCTTGGCATTTTAGCCTTAAAACCAAATATTCGCAATGCTATTTATTCTATATATGGTTATGTTAGGTTAGCAGATGAAATTGTTGATAGCTTTCATGGGTATAATAAAGAAAAACTATTAAGCAGACTAAAAAAAGAAACAGAACATGCTATTGAAGAAAAAATTTCTTTAAACCCAATATTGCAATCTTTTCAAGAAACTGTAAATAAGTATCAAATTGATTATGCTTTAATAAATCAGTTTCTTCATAGTATGGAAATGGATTTAAACAAAATAGAATATAATTCTGAACTTTACAAAGAATATATTTTTGGCTCTGCTGAAGTTGTTGGACTAATGTGTCTGCAGGTTTTTGTTGAAGGAGATAAAAATCAATATCAAGAGTTAAAGCCATATGCTATGAAGTTAGGATCTGCATTTCAAAAAATAAATTTTTTAAGGGATTTGAAAGAAGATTACCAACTTTTAGGAAGATCCTATTTTCCAAACTTAAATATGGCGGTTTTTGATAATTCTGTAAAGTATAAAATAGAAAGAGAAATTGAAGATGAATTTAATGAGGCACTTATCGGAATAAAAAAACTCCCAAACTCCTCTAGATTCGGTGTTTATTTAGCATACAAATACTACATTTCGCTGTTCAATAAAATAAAGAAAAAAACATCCAATCAAATTCTTAATCAAAGAACAAGAGTTCCAAATTTTATAAAAATATTTGTAGCTTTTAAAAGTTACGTGCGTTACAAAACTGCTTTTTTATAATTTTATTATTTTAATATGTAGATAATTTGAGATATACACAAGTCTTATATAAAAGCACTGTAAAACCCAATTATGCTATCTAACAACAAAGAATACAGAAAAACAAAATTCAAATTTATTTATAAGTTTTGTTAATAAAATTACTGCGAACTTAAATAAAGCATTAAAAATCAATCTATAAAACTATCTGACAAAAAAATGACTAATATTTTAAATATATAATTTACAATGAATTTTATTATTGTTCTGTCCACTTTTATACTAATGGAAGCTACTACATGGGTAGTACATAAATATATTATGCATGGCTTTTTGTGGTTTTTACATAAAGATCACCATGATCATACAAATGAAGGAAAGATAGAAAAAAACGATTATTTTTTTGTGATTTTTGCAATTCCTACGATAGCATTAATGTATATAGGTTCATTAAATAACTTTAACTACATCTTCTTTATTGGACTTGGCATCATGTTTTATGGTATGGCCTATTTTTTTGTACATGATATCTTTATCCATCAACGCATAAAAATTTTAACAAAAACTAAATCACCTTATTTTATGGCCATGAGAAGAGCTCATAAACAACATCATAAACACGTAACTAAACACCATGGTGAATGTTTTGGTTTTTTATACGTACCTAAAAAATTTATAAAAATGTACACAAAAAAATAACTTATGGTAACCTATACATATTTACTTATTCTTTTTCTTACAGTAATTATCTGTTTCGTAGCCTCGTTTGACAAGCGTTTACAATTTAACAAGTACTTTTTACCTTTTTTTAAGGCTGTATTTTTAGTCTCAATTCCTTTTATTGCCTGGGATATTTGGTTTACAAGTAATGGGGTTTGGTGGTTTAATACAACATACACCTTGGGGATTTTAATAGCAGGCTTACCAATAGAAGAATGGTTGTTTTTTATATGCATTCCATTTTCATGCATTTTTACATATTTTTGCGTAGATAAATATTACAGTCTTAAATATTTACAAGCTTATAACAACATGATTGTTTTTATAACTATAGTAGTTTGTGCAGTTGTAGCCCTTTTAAATACAGATAAAATTTACACATTAGTTACAGCAATTATAACAATAATTTCTGTAATTTATTTACATTTTATAGCTCGTGTTACTTGGATTACCAAAGCTTCTCTGGTTTTTGGTGTGCTTATGCTAGGCTTCTTTCCAGTAGATGGTGTATTAACGGGTTTTGGCTTAGAATCGCCGATTGTTAATTACAATCCTAAAGATTTTTTAGGTATTAGACTACTAACGATTCCGATTGAAGACGCTGTTTATGGTTACACACAATTTCTTTTAATTTTATATTTTTTTAGTATTTTCAGAAAAAAAGTTGATTTTAAATCAAACTCGCAATAACATGTTTTTGTTATTTGCATTTTCACTTTTTAAATTACAAGAAAAAAAGCTGCAAACTAATGTTTGCAGCTTTTGGTTTTTAAAAACTAAAATAATTTTAATCAAAAAAACTTATGTTCCATATTATTTAATTTTAAATTCAAATAAATAATTCACATAAAACTTTTATCCAACCTTTTCCATTCTATCCATAAACTTACGCTTAAAAGTAATTCCGATCGGTAGTTTTTTATCTAAAATAAAAACTTCTTTTTCTGTGTAATCAGAAACTTTGGTCCAGTTTATAGCAAAAGATTTATGAATGCGAACAAACAGTTTTGAAGATAAATCCGATAAAATTTCTTGTGTTGTGGTTGAAGCCAAATAATATTTTGAACCAACAAACACCTTAACATAATTTCCAAAACTCTGAATATAATCTATATCCGATTCAGAAAGTTGTATTATTTGCTTATCAACCTTAATGTTTATTAGTTTAGGTTCAAACAATTCGGTTGGGCTGTGTAATAACAAAAAACGATTTACAGCTTGCTGAAAACGGGTAAGAAATCGGCTTTAGCAAATAATCCACAACATCGTAATTATAACTTTCTAATGCATATTCCGAATAGGCCGTAGTTAATATGGTTTTAGGCGGATTGGGATGTAATTCTAAAAACTCAATACCATTTATTTCGGGCATATGAATATCTAAAAAAAGTAATGCTGCGGTATTATGCTTTAAATACGCTGTAAGTTCTAAAACATTAAAACATTGTGCTACCAATTGCAAATTACTTTCTTTAGCAATATAACTTTTTAGCACCATGTGCGCAGCCGGCTCATCATCTACAATAAAGCACGAATAAACATCTTTCATAGTACTTACAATTTAATTTGTAAAAAGGTTTTAAACAGATTGTTTTGCTCGTTTAATTGTAAAATGTGATTTTCAGGATAAATCATTTGCAACCTTGCTTTGGTATTATCTAAACCAACTTTGGTAGATTGTATAGCATCTTTTTTAGTTGAGATTGAATTACTGATTTTCAGTTCAAGAATTCCATTTTTTACTTCTATAACAATAGTTATAAAACAACCTTCAACGTTTCCGGCTCCATGTTTAAATGCGTTTTCAATAAATGTAAAATAATCATGGGTGCCACATAATATTGTTTGATGTTGTCAATAAAAACATCAAAATCAATCGTACATCGGTGCCCAAAGCGCTCTTTTTCAATAGCAATGTAACTATCAATAAAAGCAATTTCTTCACTTAACGAAACCAAATCTTTTTTACTGTTTTCAACCTGATAACGCAGTAACTCAGAAACTTTTATAACCGCATCTGGCGTACGTTCTGGATGCTCAATGCTTAGCCCATAAATGGTATTTAACGTATTAAATAAAAAATGAGGATTAAGTTGCTTGCTTAACAAATCAACCTGCATTTTTCTTGACAGAATTTCTTTGTCGGCTTCAATACGTTGCTTGTGGTAATACGATACAAAAAGAGAAAGGCCGGTAATACAAAAATAAGAGCCCAACAAAATACCTAATTGGTAATGAAAAGAAAGCTTGGCTGGGTTGTTACTCAAAAAGCAAGTTCTGTATAAAAACAGATGCGTCATTTGGCTTAGAATAAACGAAAAAATTATAAGCCCCAAAATGGTAAGCGCAATGTACATTGATACATTTTGCTTTTTAATTAAAAAAGGTAAGGCAATATAGCGATTAAGCTGTGCATGGGCATAAAGCACCAAATAATAAGCAATTCCGAGAGAAAAACTTGTCATCGATTTGATTAATATCCAATCATTCAGTGCAAAAAGAATAAAGGTAAAAATCAATATTCCTACTTCCAACACCCATTTACGTTCGACAGACAGTTTCATTTTAATTAATTTTTTAACATCAAAGATAAGAAATCTGAATCGTTTTTGTAAGAAATAATGACCAATTCAACTCGTCATTAATCGGACTAAAAATTATGCCTGAAGAATCAGAATCAATAATTTTGAGAAAAGATTTAGTTAGAAACAAGCAAAAAAGTCATTTTTAGAGCTTTTTCAATTTAAAACCCAACGCAAAACGGAGTTAAAACTAAATCAAATTTAAAAGTAAGTGAAAATTCAAAATAGATAATTAGAAATGAAAGATTCAGAAAACAAAAACTCAAGAAGGGATTTTATGAAAAAAGCGGGGTTAGCATCTGCCGGAATTATGGCTGCAGGAGTGCCGCTTAGCGCTCATGCTTCGGAAAAAGAAAGAAAAAAAGATCAGGTAACAAAAGTTGCGGTAATTACTGGTGCAGCTCGTGGAATTGGAAGAGCAACAGCAATTGATCTTGCAAAACAAGGAGTTGATATTTGGGGCATTGATATTTTAGGTAAAATATCAGATTTTGCTAAATACGATCCGGCAACAGATCAAGATATTTTAGAAACTAAAAAACAGGTAGAAGCTATAGGGGTTAAATTTAATTATTCTAAAGCAGATATTAGAGATCTGAACAGACTGAAAGAAGTTGCTGAAGAAATTAAATCAAAATACAAACACATTGATTACTTGGTAGCCAATGCCGGATTACAAACGTTTAGTAAAATTTTAGATTCTCAAACACAAGATTGGGCAGATATTTTAGATGTAAACGTAATTGGTACAGCACATAGTATTATTGCTTTTGCACCATTAATGATTCCTAACAAAAAAGGAAAAATTGTAATTGTAGGATCAACTCAAGGAATGCGAGGCATGTGGAATGGAGCTGCTTATTCTGCTTCAAAATGGGCGGTTGTTGGTTTGGCCAAATCGGCAGCAATCGAATTGGGCGAATACAACATTAACGTAAACGTAGTTGTTCCGGGATTAATTTATACAAAAATGTCTAGAAACCTAAAACGTATGCAAGTTGCTATGGGACCAGGTTACGAAAATGCACAAGTTACAGAAAAAGAAGTAGAAGAAACTTTAAGAAAAAAAGATGTATTGGGCGTGCCTTGGTTAACAGCAGAAGAAGTTTCTCCGGTTATTAGCTTTTTATGCTCGGATGCAGCAAATAAAATTACAGGAGCTGTTTATGATGTGGCAGCAGGAACCAGTACGGTTTATACCTCGTAATTATTCAAATAAATTATTTAAAGCACAAAAACCTCAACCGAGGTTTTTGTACTTTAAAAACAGAAAGTAAATGAATTATGTTACTAAAAAATAGCGTATTAAAAAATAAAAAATGGTTTTGCGGCAAAGCAATAATGGGTTTATTGTTATTTTGTATTTCAGCGTCAAGTTTTGGGCAAGAAACTGCTGCTTGGGCTCATTTAAGCTACAAACAACAAGTAAGCGAAAAATGGGGATATGCTGCCGATTTTCAGCTCCGAAGCGGAACATCTTTAAAAGGCATAAAAACCTTATTGGCCCGTGCGTGGGCTAGTTATTATATAACAGATTCTAAATCAGTAGGATTGGGTTATACGCATTTCGGAAACTGGAATAAGGAACAAAACAGAACCGTTTACAATGCGGAGCATCGTATTTTTGAGGAATTTCAATTAAAAAACAAGCTCGGAAAAGTTGGTTTAACCAACCGATTGCGTTTAGAGCAACGTTTTTTAGATGTAGAACACAAAACCGAATTTAGCCAGCGATTACGTTATTTACTAGGTTTTAACATTCCGTTATCAGCTGTTAAAGTATTTAATCGTCCAACTAGCATCGTGGTTCAAGACGAATTGTTTTTAAACGTGCAAAACAAAAACGCAACTAATGGTAAGTTTTTTGATCAGAACAGACCGTATGTGGGTTGGAGCGTATTATACAACGACCATTTAAAAGCAGAAATTGGATATTATTTTAGAACCCATATTCAATTTCCTAACGAAACAGTTAATATGAATATTTTTCAACTTAAATTAAGTGCAGATTTTTAAAATCTGATTTTATATGTTCCGTTTAAATCCTGTTTTTTTTTATGAGAAACAGTACTTTATTTGCTTTTAAAATTTTGTTACCTACAAGTAAAAAGAATTAAAAAAGCTTTATTTGCACATCGAAGGTTCTTTTCATAATTTTAGCTAACTTAACAAAAGTTTTACATTTGTTTACTTGTTTTATTCTTTACAAAATAAGTACGTAGTACAAATTAAATTATTCTTAAAAAAGTTACCTAATATTTAATATGCAAAGTACAAATTCTGCTATACAATATATAACACAAAAAATTGCAAGTTGGCAAAATCGTTCCCCATTTATCCTTCTATTTCTAGCCGGAATTGTTGGGGTTTTTACAGGCTTATTAGGTTCTTTGTTCCAAATTGGTCTTAACTTAATTTTAAACTGGCATAAAAACTTTTCGCAACATCCAGTTACCTCATCTTCTTATTTCAATTACTTTTTAATATTTACCATTGCTGCTGTAATGGGCGCTTTTTCGTATTATTTAGTTAAAAAATTTGCCCCAGAATCTAGCGGATCTGGTATTCCGGAAGTTGAAGGAGCGCTGCTAGATGAAAGGCCCGTACGTTGGTGGCGCGTTTTACCTGTTAAATTTTTTGGAGGATTAGCTGCTTTGGGCAGCGGAATGATTTTAGGTCGAGAAGGTCCAACCGTACAAATGGGAGCAAATTTGGGTAAAATGACTTCGGATGCTTTTAAACTTAAAGATAAAGAATCACAACATACGCTTATTGCAACCGGTGCTGGAGCCGGAATAACAACTGCTTTTAATGCACCATTAGGTGGTATTTTATTTATTATTGAAGAAATGCATGACGAATTTAGCTACACAAAAACTTCGGTTAAAGCTATTTTTGTTGGTTGTATTACCGCATGTATTACGTATCAATTTATAATGAGTTCGGCATCTATATTAACCTTACCAACCCCAAATAATGTCCCGTTAAATAGCTTATGGCTTTTTATTATTTTAGGATTATTTTTAGGTGCAATTGGCTCGCTATCTAATTTTTTAATTTTACGTACGCGAAGCTATTTACAAGCGTTTTATAAAAAAAACAAATTTAATTTTATAGTAACGGGAGCAGTTTTAGCAGGAAGTTTTGGATTACTATTATCGGTTGCTTCAGCCTTATCAGGCGATGGTTTTGATGTTATTCCAAAAGTTACAGAAGGTTTTTATGCCTTTTATCCATTATTACTCATTTTTATATTCAGGTTTTTTGCTACTGTACTTTGTTTCGGATCGGGTGCACCCGGTGGAATATTTTCCCCAACAATGGCTTTAGGTGCCATATTAGGTGTGCTGTTTGGATTAATTATTCAACAACTTTTACCACAATATGATATTCACCTAAGCTCGTATGCGATTTTAGCCATGGCAGGATTATTTGCAGCAACAATTAGAGCCCCGCTTACCGGAATTGTAATTATTATGGAAATGACCAATGGTTACATGTTAATTTTACCGTTGCTTTTAACCTGTGTTTCGGCAACTTTTATTGCACAAACCTTAGGATCATTACCTTTATATTCTGCCATATTACAAAGCACATTAAAAAATAATAATTAAATGTTTATTAAACCGTAACAATAACCATTAAAACTCGCAATGAAGGTTAATTAAAGTATCTAACTTTGTAGAATAATTTATCTAATCTAAAAAAGACGGAAAATACGATTAATATTATGAAAAAATTAATTTACAAAAGCTGTTTTATTTTTCTTTACGTTATAAATGGTTACGCACAACAAGAAAAGGTTAACGCTAATAATCAAGTTGAAGTTGTTTATGAATACAGCCATTCGTTATCTGAACAAATTGCTTTTGATGTATTATTGTATTGCACAGCATCAAAATCACAATATATTTATGATAGCAAAAGAAAAAAATCAACTTAAGTAATGGATTACGCTATACTGCACCATATCATAATTATGTAACTAATTATGACTTTACTAGCAAAACAATTGAAGAAAATAGAGCATTAAAAGACGGTACGGTATTATATGCTAGATGGGATAATGATTTAGTTTGGGAAATATCTGATGAAGAAAAAACTATTGGTAACTACACGGTACGTAAAGCAACTACAAATTCAATAGAATTAAATAAAAAACACCCTAATTATCCTGGAAAAGTAACCGCTTGGTTTTGTCCTGAAATCCCAATTCCTGCTGGACCCGCACGTTATTATGGACTTCCCGGATTAATTTTAGAGTTAAAGTATCAAAAAGATGGAAGTACTTATAAGTTAAAAAGTATTGAAGGAGCTGATGATTATAAATTTAAAAACATAACAACAGAAAATCAAGTCGAAAAAGAAGATGTAATCTATTTTGAACATAAAAACTCTACAAAAGTTAAAGAAACTCAAAAGCTAAAAAAAAGGAGCTAATCATGATTTAGTATTTTTAAACATAGATGCCCCCAAACAAAAATCTCGCTTATATAAGCGAGTTTTTTGTTTTGATTTATAACGATGTAGAAATTCGATTAACTACTTAAGGTTTTAGCTAAATAAACCCATGCTGGCGCAGCTATTATAAAACCAATAACGCTTACCGCTAAGCTTGAAGTTGCTTGGCGCGTATAAACATTAAATTGACCAGAAATAATTACTCCAGAAAATGCAGGCGGTAAAGCTACTCCTAACACAAGCATTTGTAAGGTTAAACTACTTAAATTAAAAAATAAACCAGCTGCTAAAAAAATAGCAGGCATTAAAACCAATTTAAAAAAGGTATTATAAGCAACTTCCCAATCTAACTCAAATTTATAAGCTGCCAATGTAAGCCCAGCTGCAAAAACTGCAACACTCGAGTTGGCTTGTGCGATTAAATTAAAAGTTGGATCTAATTGAGAAGGAACTTTAATTCCGATTAAAACAAAAACTACAGCAAGAATGGGAGCCCAAACTACCGGCTGTTTTAATGAAGATAGAATAGCATTGCCCTGAGGTGGTGCGGCTTGCCCATCATTTGTTGTTCCTGAACTAGCTTTACCAGCGTTTAATAAGTACAAACCTATCGGAATGGTAATTGCATTTACCACAATAGCAACAATAGCCACAACCAATCCGGTTTCAATTCCGGTTCCAAAAAGCGGGTCTAGAATAGCATATCCTAAAAATCCAATAGTTGGCGAACCTGCTACAAGCGCACAAACTGCTCCTTCTGCTTTAGTACGTTTAAAAAACCACTGAATGGTATAATAAGAAAGCATAAACAAAGCAACAAGCCCTACTAACGATATAAGGCTTAAAGTAGCGTTTTCAAAAAGCATTTCTCTATCTGCCTTTACAATAGAAATAAATAAAGCTGCAGGTAAAGCATAATCTAAAACTAACTTATTTAAAACTTGAGATTGTCCTTCTTTAAAAACATTTTTTTTACCACTTATATACGCAATAGCCATAATAACTAAAATAGGTATTAAGTCGGCAAAAAGCATTTTAGACATAAAATCTTCCATATATAACTCTTTTTAAAATATGTTATAATAAATTGAATAAGCAGCAAGTTTACCCTACTGCTTTATCAGTGCTTTTTTAAAATGATATAGATTATCCTTTAACGATTGTTTGATATTTTTGACGCAATGAACTAATAAATGGTTCTTCAATATCTAAATGTCCTGTAACAAAATCTTTAGGCGTAAGTGCTAACCAGTTGTTAAGTGATACGTCACTATAATGGCTTGTATGGAATACGTTTAGAACGCGTACCGGTTCTGTACCAATATTTTCGATATAATGCGATAATGTTCTTGGAACATAACCTACATCACCAGCTACAAAATCAAATGTTCTTGCATTGTTAACCGCATCAAAAACAGTCATACGTGCATGTCCGCTAATGTAATATTGAATTTCGTCAGCATCAGGATGCCAGTGAATTTCACGCATTCCTCCTGGTTCTAAATCAATAATAAGCGTTGCAAGTTCAGTAGCTTCAAAAGAGTTTTTATCGATTAATTGGGTTGCACCACCTTCAAATTTATTTTTAGGAAATTTAGACGCTTTAAAAACATACTTATTAGTAAAGTTAACAGCTCCTAGTTGTTTTTTAACTTCTTCGAGTGGTCCTGGAGTAGGAAGGCGGAAAATATATTTTTCGCTTGCAGGAATACCATCAAATGCGCTTTCAGGCACACCAAAGTTTTTAGCTAAAACTTCTTTTGGTGTGTGAGCAAAAAGTTCAGTAAGTAAAAGTGTTTGGTTTTCAGAAAAGTTTCCGTCATTAAAAACAAGTACAAACTCAGTACCGTCTTCTAAACCTTGAATAGCATGAGGAAACCCAGGAGGTGCAAACCAAAGATCACCTTCTTCTAAATCTTCAATTAAAGTATTACGTTGATCATCAATTAAATAAAAACGCACCTTACCTTTAAGTACATAAGCCCACTCCCCTTCTTTATGCCAGTGCATTTCGCGTGTAACTCCTTCAGGAAGACGCATGTTAACAATAGCCATTTCTTTTAAGCTTCCCATTTCTCTTTGGGTAACTTCACGAGCCCAACCTCCATCTTCTAAACGCATGTGCGCCATAGCAAAAGGGAACTTTAAATTCGGAATTCCTCCGTTATCAGTTTCTGGTGGTAATAAAATGTCTGGATTTTGTTTTTCTACTTCAGGATTACGAGGCCCAAGAATTGTTGCCCCCTTCGTTCCGCGAATAGGTTGTTGTTCTTTCATAATAAATATAGATTTATAGTTTTATTTTAGAAATTGAGGCGATTAAATAATCAAAATAAAAACGTTAAAAAAACATATTTATTGTTTACTTGTTAAAAGTATTTATAAATATCTGGTTAATAATTACTTAAAACAAAAAACAAAACAAACCAATTGACAACAAACGAGTTCTCAGATTATTAATACAAAAAAAATGAGGTTTAAAATACTTTGTGTAAAAATAATATTTTAAGAAAAAGTAGAAAACTTAAAAAAAGGCAAAAAAAATAAACGAAAATCGTTTATTAAAGATATCAGAAGTAGTAATCTGATGAAAGAATGTTGTGGAAAAATATATCGATATGATATGTATAGAAGTTTAATACATCGCCCAGTTTTATCTGCTTAACAAATGATAAAACCCATTAGTAAGCAATGAAGCATTTTAATTTTTATTAAAATACTTCATATAAACTTGTAAAAGCCAACCATTTCTGCTGTTTGCAATAATTAAATCTTCTAAAGTTGGATTGTTTGGGTAATTTCCTTTTTGTTTTTTTTTCTTGTTTATTCATATTTGTAAATTTTAATGATTAATATTATTTATAAAGTTGATTGTTTATTAACAGAAGGTACAAGTAGTTATTCAATTTAAAATTATACATGCCTGAAGCATAAATAAATCAAATTAAGTAGTACAACAAGTTTCAGAAAACACTAGCTTCTGTTTTTCTAATTTAGTTAAAAATTAGGTGTAAAGTTAAACGTAAAGTTGACATTAGGACCGGTAATTAATTATTACAAGCTTAAACTAACGCAATAAGGCAAAATTGAGGTTTTTTTAAGATTATAAAGTTTAAAATAACTTAGCAAGGTTAGACGGATAAACCTTTATAAAAGCAAATTATTTCGTGAAGTAAAACTTTTATCTATGCAAAGATACAACTTATTTTTAAATAAACAAACTTTTTATTTTTTAAACGTATTCACAAAACTACTATTGACCTGTAAAATAAGTTCTACTTTTAGAAAACAATTTTGAAAATAAATGACTTGCATAAATAAAAAAATCCGCTTAGTTAAGCGGATTTTTTGTGACCTCGACAGGGTCGTAACCTATCAGTTACCCCTCCTATTTTTACTAGGTTTAATGCAATTCAATTTTACACAGGGGGAGCAAGAGGGGTAATTTATTGTAAAAACATTTTAAATGAAATATACTTATTAACGTTTTTTTTCATCTTAAAAATCATATATTATTTGTTTTATAAAAAATATATGTATAAACTCATTCTTTAATAAAACAATTATTAAATATATAATAATTATGAACACTAAGCTAAAGAAGTTTCAAGTAGAAGAGCTTGAGCAAAGATTCGAGATGGGTTGGTTCGTTAACGATTCAACTGAAGTTTCACCTGTAACAGGACAGATGCCAAATAACCTAGAAAGTATCGAAAGACCTTCTGAGACATGGTATGGTATTGGCGTTAAGCATAATTTTTAATTAAAGAATTAAACATGTTGACATTTAAGTTAATGTGTTTAATTTTTTTATGTAAACTATTAACTATTTGATATGAAAAAATATATATTGTAATGTTTCTATTCTCTTATCTTAACATATATTCTCAACAAGAATCTATTTTATGGAAAATAGAAAAAGACTCGATATTAAGTTATATTATAGGTACCAATCATCTATTTGGGGAAAAATTTTAAAAAAAAAAATAAATTTTTGCTCTCTAAAGTTGAAGAAAGCAATTTAGTTTTAGTCGAAAATATCGGAGAAAGCTACCCTATAATTAATGTTAGAGAGAATAATTTATCTACTGACTTTTTAAATCAAAACCAATTAAAATTATTAGAAAATATTATATCAAATAAAACAACAATTAAGAAGCTATCTCTTAAGGAAATTATGATTAAAATAGATGAAGTGTGGGCTAAAAAGTCTTGTTTAAACAATCGGGAAAGAAAAGATTCACTATCGTTAGACGACTTTCTAATCAAAAGCTCTCAAGAAAAAGGAATCAAAGTAGTTGGCCTAGAAGATTTATCTATAACCATAGAATATATTAACAAATATACTTATGAAAAATTCGATGATGACAGATTAAAAGAGATTATTGTTGCAAAATTAAATAACATTAATCAAAATATAAAACACTCAAACTGTAAAATAGAAAAAAAATATAGAACTAAAAGTTATGACTATAATTTCAATAAAAATGTAGAACATCCTATTCTCGCAGAAAGAAACATTAATTGGATGAGAAAAATACCAAGCTTTTTAAATGAATATAAAAAAGTTTTTATTGCTGTAGGTATTGGGCACCTTGATTATGAAAACGGTCTATTAAACTTGCTAAAAAACGAAGGCTATAGTATAACACCTATAAAAATTTAAAATATGAAAAAGTATATTATTATTTTATTTTTTATTTCATTTCACAATATAAATAGTCAAAGCAATAATCATACTAGCTATGATTTAGTGAAAAAAGACAGCTTATTCAAAAATTATATTTTTTTAAAATTACCTATAAGCACAATAGTTAAAAGTAATTTTTCTATATATGATAAAAATACAAGTTTTAATAGCAATTATTATATGACAAAAGATACAATTGAGTTTACAGGCCTTCAAAATATACCTCAAAATAATTTTCCAGGTGTCAAAATAGATTCCTATAATCCTCATGGTACAAATAATATAGGAGCATCTGTTTTTATGGGGATTTTTGATTGGTTAACTAAATAAAGGATAAGTCTTAAATCTCACATAAAATGTATAATTAGGGGTGATTTTTTATCAAGGGATAATCCGAGGGGTAATAAGTATGTCTATAATTGTCCAAAAAATCAAAAGTTTTACCCATAAAAAAACCGCAAAATAGCGGGTTTATAGGATTTCGTAGTAATTCATTCTACAAAGTTGTGACCTCGACAGGATTCAAACCTGTAACCTTCTGAGCCGTAATCAGATGCGCTATTCAGTTGCGCCACGAGGCCAATAAAATGTATTCTAAAAAGTTGTGACCTCGACAGGATTCAAACCTGTAACCTTCTGAGCCGTAATCAGATGCGCTATTCAGTTGCGCCACGAGGCCAATAAAATGTATTCTAAAAAGTTGTGACCTCGACAGGATTCAAACCTGTAACCTTCTGAGCCGTAATCAGATGCGCTATTCAGTTGCGCCACGAGGCCAATAAAACTTACCAAGTAAACAACTAAGTGCTTTTCTCTGTAAGACGGTGCAAATATATAACCATTTTTATTACTGCGCAACCCCTATCTACAAAAGATTTTCAATAAAATTCAGGTTTGTTTATATATAACTGAAAGTCAAAACATTTAAAAACAAAAAAAGTATAAAAAAAATTAAAAATTAAAAAATTGAAAGAATTAAACATGATTAAGCAACAGATATTCATTACAAACTTTTTATCATTTGTTCATATATTTTAAATAAAACAAAAAGTATTAAAAGAACGCAAAATACCTTAATCAATAAATTTTTAGGATTCTTTTTCATAATGTACATTTATTAAATTAATCATTATAAACGCTATTACAACTTCATTAGTATTTGTAATTTACCGTATATTTGCAGAAATATTTTTTTATGAAATTACTTGTTGCTTTATTATTTGCCGTTTCGGTTAGTTACGGGCAATACGATTATAAATTGGTAGAAGATTATCAGAATAATTTAATTCAGTTTTATGCTGATTCTACTACAACTCCATTAAAAAGTGAAGAATTAGCTGCTTTTACCGGCATTCAGTTTTTTCCGGTTAACGAAAATTTTTATGTTCGTGCAACTTTTAAACGTACAAAAAACGAGGTGCCTTTTGCCATGAAAACATCAGGTAAAAAAACACCTATGTATGTTAAATACGGAGAAATATCATTTAAAATAGCTAATAAAAAATACAAGTTAGATGTTTTTCAAAATTTAGATTTGGTACGTAATAATCCCAAATATAGAAACCATTTATTTTTACCCTTTACCGATTTAACTTCGGGCGTAACATCATATGGAGGAGGGCGATATTTAGATTTAACCATTCCAGAAAAAAAACATTTTTGGTTAGATTTTAACAAAGCTTACAATCCATATTGCGCGTACACGCTAGGTTACAACTGCCCTATTCCACCAGCTCAAAACGATTTAGAAGTTGCTATTGAGGCTGGCGTAAAATTTGATAATTAAACATGTGGTACAACGTACATACGCATCAATCTAGTAATCAAAACCAGATAACAGAAATTGTAAACCAATATCCGTTACAAATTATTCATACAGAAAAACCTTTCTCAATTGGCATTCATCCGTTTCATGCTAATTTAAATTCGTTACAAAACGAATTAGAAATTATGGAAAGCCAAATACAGCATAACAACTGCTGGGCAATTGGCGAATGTGGTTTGGATAAAAAAAATAATTGGGATGCTAAAGTGCAACAAACCGTATTTATAGAACAGGTAAAATTGGCCGAAAAATACAACAAACCCGTTATTCTGCATTGCATTTCGGCCTACCAAGAAATTATTCAACTAAAAAAGGATTTAAAAATTCAGGTTCCGTTAATTATTCACGGCTTTGCAAAAAGCAGTTTACAATTGGCGCAAGAGCTGATTCAGAAAGATTTTTACTTATCGTTTGGGCAACATCTTTTAAAAAGTGAAGGATTAGCTCATGTTTTTAAAAACATTCCTTTAAACAGTTGTTTTTTAGAAACAGATTCTATGCCCAACGGAACCATACAAGATATATACAAAAAAGCACAAGCAATACACGGCTTGGAAGTAAACAAGGTTATAGCAAATAACTTTAAACAAGTGTTTAACAAGTAATTTAAAACCGATTTTTCGATCGGCACAAGCATTACAAAATATTATTAAAATGGCAGAGTGGTTAGAAAGAGCCGAATTATTATTTAAAGCAGAAGGTTTAGAGAAACTTAAAAACTCAAACGTACTAATTGTGGGTATGGGCGGCGTAGGATCATTCGCAGCCGAATTTATTGCGCGCGCTGGCGTGGGTAATATAACCATTGTAGATGGAGATACGGTAGATATTACCAATATCAATCGTCAATTACCAGCTTTACATTCAACCGTAGGTAAAAATAAAATTGATATTGTAGGCGACCGATTAATGGATATTAATCCGGAACTCAACTTAACACGCATTAACGAATTTTTAAGCCCTGAACGTGCGTACGAAATTGCTACTACAGATTTTGATTATGTATTAGATTGTATTGATAGCATTTCGCCAAAAATAAATTTAATTAAAGGTGCTAAACACCGAGGTATTAAAGTAATTTCTAACATGGGTGCTGGTGGTAAAGTTTTAGCTAGCAAAGTTGTGGTAAAAGACATTAGTAAAACCGAAGTTTGCCCATTGGCAAAAACCATTAGAAAACGTTTAAAAAAAGAAGGCATTTCATCTGGGGTTAAAGCTGTTTTTTCTATGGAAAAACCAGACGAAAGCAGTTTGAAAATGACAGATGGATCTAACTTTAAAAAATCGTTTTTCGGAACCAACTCTTGGATGCCCGGTTTATTCGGTTTACATACCGCCGAAACCGTAATTCGATATTTGTTAAAAAAATAAAAAAAAACCAAAGTTTATGGAACTTTGGCTTTTTTTTTGCTTGCAAAAATCACAACATAAAAGCAACCCAAACGTTGTATTATAATATATTCCTCATCAAATAAATAACATAAATATGAATCAAAATTTAGCAACAAAACAAATAAAAAATGTTCGTTTAGAGACTAGTTTTTTACAAGATGATGTTGAAGTTACAGCAACTAAAACCGATTTATTTACTTTAGATATTCAAGACGGAAAAATAGTTAAAATTCATCAAGAACCGGCGCAAGCTGATGCCTTTGATGCAAAAGGTAAATTAGCCTTACCGCCCATGCAAGACATGCATATCCATTTAGATAAAACCTATTACGGTGGCGCTTGGAAAGCGCGCTCTAAACGCAACCAAACAGTTCAAGACATGATTGCTTTTGAACAAAAGTTATTGCCTGAAATATTTCCAGAAACCGAATTTCGCGCCAATAAAATTTTAGATTTACAACAAAGCCACGGAACCAATTTTACGCGTGCATTGTAATATAGAACCTACATCAAAATTAGATCGTTTAGCACTTACTCAAAAAGTAATTGAAAACAGAAAAAGCACAATGGATTTTGAAATTGTAGCTTTTCCGCAGCACGGTTTATATTATACCGATTCGCTTGCATTAATGCAAGAAGCTGCTAAAATGGATATTGATTTTATTGGTGGATTAGATCCGACAACCATTGATGGAAATTTAGAAAAAGTAATGGATGTTACCATACAAATGGCATTAGACAACAACAAAGGAATTGATATGCACTTGCATGAAACCGGAGCTTTAGGTTTAAAAACTATTGAATATTTAATTAAGCAAGTAAATCAAAACCCAGCCCTTAAAAACAAAACGTTTGTAAGCCATTCGTATGTTTTAGGAACTTTAGATGTTAAAACTACCGAACGTGTTGCTGAGGAATTAGCACAGGCAGGCATTGGTATTATTTCTACCGTTCCAATTGGTTATTTGGTTATGCCAATTCCTTTATTATTACAAAAAGGCGTTCATGTGACTTCAGGAACCGATAGCGTTACCGATCACTGGCAACCATTTGGTTTAGCAAACATGTTACAAAAGGCTAATGTAATGGCAGAATCTTACGGATTAAACGATGAGTTTGGTTTATCTCGTTGTTTAAAAATTGCTACAAACCACGTAACGCCTTTAAACGATAAAGGACAAGTTGCTTGGCCAAAAGTTGGAGATACAGCAAGTTTTGGATTATATGAGACAAGTTGCTCGGCCGAAGCCGTTGCAAGAATGGCTCCTATTCAAAATCATTTTAGCAAAGGCCAACAGATTTTTTAATACAAAACAATATTATGCAAAACGTACAACAAAGTACCAGACAAAAAAACACACAATATTTATTCATTATCGCCTGGATTTTAGGCTTAATTTTTTATTTTATAGATTATGTAACAAGATCAGCCCCGTCGTTAATGTTTGGCGAATTGGCGAACCTTTGGTCTATAGATAAAAAAGGAGTTGTAAACTTAGTTGGCACCTATTATATAACATACTCCGTTTGTGCCTTAGTTGCCGGAATTTGTTTAGATAAATTTGGAGCCAAATATTCTATGTTCGCAGGTTCTTTTATTTTAGGAATTGGCTGT
This sequence comes from Flavobacterium agricola, assembly GCF_025919725.1. Classification (NCBI taxonomy): domain Bacteria; kingdom Pseudomonadati; phylum Bacteroidota; class Flavobacteriia; order Flavobacteriales; family Flavobacteriaceae; genus Flavobacterium; species Flavobacterium agricola. The sequence continues at coordinate 1,261,178 of NZ_CP081495.1, forward strand.
ATTTTATTTGTTCTGTCTTCTGAATTTTCCGGAACCGTTGGTCGTTTATTACAAGGTGCTGGTAGTGCATTTGCCTTTCCGGGCTGTGTTTACTTAATTGCCAAAGGTTTTAGCTCTAAACATTTAGCAACTGCCATTGGTTTTACCCAATGCATCGGAATGCTCGGAGGTGCAGCCGGTCAATTTGCTGCGGGACCAATACTAGAAAGCGGATTAGATTTTAAATCATTCTGGATTCAATCAGGTATTTATTGTATTATTCCAGCCATTGCCATGCTTTTACTTATTCCTAAAAATAATGCTGAAGAAAGAGAAACAGAAAAACAAACTTCGTTTTTAAAGCCATTTAAAATTGTATTTTCTAATAAAGATTCTTGGTTGTGCGGCATCATTTCAGGGCTTTTATTTGCTCCTACTACAATATTTTTCATGACATGGGCAGTAGCTTTTTTTGAAAACGATTTACAAATGGATAAGCACAGCGCCGTTTTAAATGCATCAATGGCAGCATTAGGTTGGGTAATTGGATGCCCGCTTATGGGATATTTAGCAGATAAAATAGGAAAAAGACGTCCGGTACTTATAGCAGGTTGCCTAGGTATGATAATTATGTTATTACAATTAATGTACTTGCAAGATGCGATAAACATAAAAGCTACCGTATTTATATTTGGAGTATTTTCTGGCGTAGCCATGATTCCTTATTCAATCATTAAAGAAGTAAATCCTGATTCTGTAAAAGGTAGTGCAACTGGTGTACAAAATTTCATAACTTTCGGTGTTACCACAGCGTTAGGTCCATTATTTGCGGTACTATTGGGTAATAAAATTGCCAATATTGCAGAACCTATTCAGCATTTTAATCAATCCATTTGGTTTTGGTTAATTGGTACTGCAGTTGCCTTAGTGCTTTCATTATTAGTAACCGAAACGGGTTTAAAAGCAAAAAAATAAATTATGGTATTTATTGACAATCAAGGAATAACAGATCCGAGTATTAATTTAGCAATTGAAGAATTTGCGGTACGTTATTTACCAGCAAATCCTCCTATTTTACTATTTTACATCAACAAACCATCAATAATAATTGGTAAAAACCAAAATACGATTGAAGAGATTAACACCAATTACGTTGCCGACAACAACATTCAAGTTGTACGTCGCTTATCTGGTGGTGGAGCCGTTTATCATGATGAAGGAAACCTAAACTTCAGTTTTATCACCGAAAATGACGGAAAAAGCTTTTCAGATTTTAAAAAGTTTTTAAATCCAATTGTCGAAGCTTTAGCCGAAATGGGCATTGAAGCCGAAGTTAAAGGCAGAAACGATATTTTAATAAACGACAAAAAAATTAGTGGCAATGCACAATTTGCCACTATGGGCAAAATTTTCACACACGGAACCTTATTGTTTAATAGCGATATAGATGAAGTTGTTAATGCATTAAAAGTACGCAAAGACAAAATAGAATCTAAAGGAATGAAATCGGTTCGTAGTCGTGTAGCAAATATTTCTGAATTTTTATCTGAAACAATTACAATTTCTGAATTTAAACAAAAAATATTAACTTCTATATTTAAAACCTCAGCTATAAATCAAATTCCTGAATATCATTTAACCGATGAAGATTGGAAGAAAATTTATGAAATTCGAGAAAACAGATATGCCAACTGGGATTGGAATTACGGCAAATCGCCTATTTCAAGCAGTATTTTTTCTAAACGTTTTCCGAGCGGTGTAATCGACATTCATTTAAATTTAAAACAAGGAATGATTGAAGATATAAAAATTTATGGCGATTTTTTTGGTATTGGAGAAGTGAGCGATATTGAGAATATGTTACGAAATAAAAAATACGATCGTGAGGAATTAAAAGCAACTTTAAAAAATGTAAATATTACACATTATTTTGGAGCAATTACTTTAGATGATTTTATGAACGTATTGTATTAAATATAAAAAGCCATAAATAAGTTATGGCTTTTTTGTTTTTTTAGAAATAAATTTCTAATGTATCCAAAAGTATTATTTTACTCTAACGTTTGTAGCGTTTAAACCTTTTTTACCTTTTTCTACGTCAAAAGTAACTTCGTCATTTTCACGAACTCTATCAACTAAACCTGTAACGTGAACGAAAATTTCTTCTCCGTTAGATTGTGTAATGAATCCGAAACCTTTTGACTCATTAAAGAACTTTACTGTACCTTCTTGCATTGTATTAAATTTAAATTATTTTTTTTATGTTTATAGCCCTAAAACCTTTAGGAGTATCTTGTTTGGTAAATGTTACCTTGTCATTTTTTGCAACTGGTTCAACTAAGTTCAAATAATGAAAGAAAATATCTTCTTTCGAATTGTTTTCAATAATAAAACCGTAACCCTTATCTGAAAAATAACTTACTCTACCTTCAAATATTTCATTCGGGTTAAGCTTAATCTCTTCCTTGACTTCTGCTTGTAAATGTGGTGGCGTTTCGGTTAAATTTCCGTTAGCATCCACATAAATAAACATTTCTTCAAGGCTTTTTCCCTTGTTATTATTTACTTTTCGGTCTTCACGCTTATTTAATTTATCAGCTTTTTTCTTTGCCTTTTTTTTATTGAATTCTTTTTTTGAAAATGAGTCTGCCATAGTTTAGAGTTTAGAATGTTATATTACTATTCCATTAAAAATCTAAAAGAATGACGAATGATTTGCAATAAATTAAAGCACTATCGATTAAATATAAAGCTTAAGGGTAACAAAACTTTTATAGAGAAATATAAAGATTGAATCTGAAGTATTTTAAAACTAAGAAAGGATGTATTCCGTTAAATTTTTATGAAACGTTAAATGTAAATAACAAGTTTTACATTGCAAATATACACTTTTTTTTAAAACATATGTATGTTTTATTTAAAAAAATATAAAATTATTTTGCATTTGCTATTTTATTTTAAATGTGCAATTTATAAAAATACGTAAGCAAAACCAATATTGCCGTAAATATTATACATTTTAAAAGAAATTGCTTCAAAATCATGCTTAAAAACCTGATTATTAGCCATGGTTACATCGGCAAAAATACGCAAACTTTTATTTACTTCAAACTCTGCACCCAACTGATTTCCAAACTGAAAGCGAGCTAAATCATCAGAAAAATCATAAATTCCGCGAGCGGTTCCTTCAAAAACGGTTAGTTCACCAACCGGGGTACCTTCTCTAAAATTACCATCGTAAATATGCCCTTTAAAATTACGATCTATTAAACCTGAAAAATACATACCAGCATAAAAATTCCATTTTGGCGTTGCATTCCAAACTAAAGAAACCGGAAAAGTAATGTACGAATTGTTCATTTCTGTAACAACGCGGCCCGTAAAATAACCTTTGGTTTGCGCGCCGGTGTCATCTTCAATCTGCGTGTAATAATTTTTAACGCGTGCATTGGTTTTCATACCGCGGCCCTCAAAAGCTAATCCGATTCGTAAACCTAACTTTTGGCTGTCTGTAAACCATTTGGTTGCATCTAGCCCTAAACCTAATTGTAAAGTAGGATTATAACTTTCTACCTTTCTAATTTGTGCAGGTAAGCCCAAAGGCGAAGCACCACCAATACTAAATTGAGCTTTTACGCGATATTCGGTATTGGTATTAAAAAAGTTTTTTGTTTTTTGCGGTTCTTCTTCAGTCGTTTGAGCAAAAATCTGTGGTGCAAAACCTAAAAGTGCAAAAAAGCTGAATAATACGATATATTTATTTTTCATGTTCCCTTAGTTATAAATCAATTCCAATTCATCAACAATTAACGTACTTCCAATAGCACCCGTAAAATGAGCTCCATCAATACTAGACGACATAACAATAGCCAAAACATATTCTTTTGTTGGATCAAATGTTTTGCCATTTACCATTTCAAAAGGAAATTCTACTTCACGCCATTCGGTTGTTGGTATTCTAAGTTCGTCAGGAATACGAGCTACAGCAACGTTTCTAGAATCTTTAAAATCGTGATCGCCGTACTGAAAATTATCTTTAGCACGAGATTCAAAAAGAATAGCATAAACGTCAAACGTATCTACTGCACCAGGAACAATTCTAAAATCTTGGTCACGAACTTCAGATCCGGCTGTGTATTTATAATACAAGCGCACCGATTTAGGTAAATCACCTGAATAAGGCAATCCGAATTTAGTAGATTTTAAGGTATTGAATAAATTGGTTTTAAAACTACCTAAAAATAAGTTTCCGGCTGCAATTGGGTTACCGGTTGCAGCTGCAAAACTACTGGTGTAAACGGTTTGCATTTTAGCAGCAAAACCACCCGCACGGCCTTCGGCAACGGTTGTTGGATACTCAAAAGGCGTTTTATTACCGGCAACGGTTACATAACCTGAATTTCCACTGGCCCAATCGTAAACTTTATCTCCATTTCCTCCAATAGTATAAAAACGATAATAACGGTCTTTATCTGTTAGCTCGGCATGATCAAACAAATAAGCGGTACTAAGCTCGTCTACATTAAAACTAATGGTATATATTTTTTTCCAACGATTATCTTGCGCCGTTACCACAGAAATTTGAGACGTGGTATAATCACGAACCGTTCCGTTGGGCGGGTCAATAGTTGCGTTAGGCGATATTTCAAACAACGGCGCTTGTTGCGTTAAATCAACATTAGATTTAACACGAAATTCTACCGATGTATTGGTGATGATTGGATCTGTTTTTAAATATTGAACAGGAATATAAGCTTCAACAATATCAGCATCCGTATCTAATTCTTCATCTTTAATACACGAAGTAAAAAGAAAAGGTGCTACTAATCCGACTAAAAAAAGGTTTTGTTTCATAAAATGAGAGCTGCTATAAAAAACATGTAAAAAATTACTTGCTTAATTGTAACGTGTTTTTGCCTATTTTATTTTTAACTAAAGTACATTTTATCGTTTTTTTATAAAAAAACGTTGTTGATTTTTTTGAAGCATAAATATTGAATTGCCACGAGCGTTCTTATTATATTTGCTTCATACATATTTATACTTTTTACAAGTATTTTTTTCACGTAATTACAAAAATGAAAACAGTTACAATTATAGGTTTAGGGTTAATAGGTGGTTCTTTTGCTTTAGGATTAAAAAGAACTGGTTTAGCCGAAAAAATTATTGGGGTTGATACCAACCCAGAGCACTGCCAAGAAGCTTTAGCGCTTGGTATTGTAGATGAAATTAAGGAACTAAAACCTGCCGTTTTACAAAGCGATTTGGTAATTTTAGCTATTCCGATTAATGCAGCACAAGTTGTGCTACCGCAAATATTAGATTATATTCCGTTAGAAACGTATGTTATGGATATGGGATCTACCAAAGCAGGAATTTGTGCGGTGGTTAAAAACCACCCAAACAGAAAAAACTTTGTGGCTACCCACCCTATTGCCGGAACCGAAAATTCGGGGCCAAAAGCTGCATTTGCTGAATTATTTTTAAACAAAGTTTCTATTATTTGTGATGCGCATTTAAGCAGTGAAAAGGCAGTAAACTTGGTTCGTAAAATATACCAAAACTTATGGACTAATGTAATTACTATGAGCGCTGAAGCGCATGACGAACATATTGCTTACGTTTCGCATTTATCGCACATTACATCGTTTGCATTAGGCCAAACGGTTTTAGAGATTGAAAAAGATGAGAAAAATATTTTTGATATGGCCGGATCTGGATTTGAATCAACCGTAAGGTTAGCTAAAAGTTCGCCCGCTATGTGGACGCCAATTTTTATTCAGAACCGTGAAAACTTGCTTAAAGCGATTGACACGTACGAGAAACAAATTCAGAAAATGCGTGAAATGATAGAAAATTCGGAAGCCGAAAACATTTACGAATACCTATCTCAAGTTAACGATATTAGACGCATCTTAAACAAATAAAAAAAATCGACCATATGGTCGATTTTTTTTATTTGTTATATTTTAGAATCTTTATGAAAACGATTGGCTCTTTTAATAGAAGCTAAATCGTTAAAACGAACACCGCTTGCACGCATAATTTGGTGTGCTTTTTTTCGGGTTAAATGCCTTACATAAAAAGTTTCGTTTACTACAAAATGATGAATGGCATGGGTCCAACCAAAAAAGAAACAGAAAAATTGTAACGGAAAAGTCCACCAAACATTAATAACTTGTGTTTGTTCTACCACATTTCCTTTTTCTACATCGCCAAAATAATGCAAGTTTGATGTGACCAAATGCAAACAAAACTGACGCAATAAGTTTGGAATTAAAATAATATAAATTAACGGACTTAAATACGTTAATAAGCTAGTTAACTGCTCTGGCAAGTAAATACCTAAACCAAAATTAACATCTAAAAAGTTTAATATTAATTGAATAGAAAACAGATATAAAATAAGATGCGATACAATAGTAATCGGAATTAAACCAAAAACACCAGCTTGTTTTATTTTATGTGCAACTTCTATTTTTAAATTGCCGTTTGCAACTTCTTGTTTTATATCGGCAAATAATTTACGCACGCGAATTAAATTACCTAAAACCAAATCTGGAGTAAATAAAAAACGAATAATTCCCCATTTTTCTCCATTGGTTACTCCGCGTTCTTCAATATCATGCAACGTTCCTGAAAAACGATGATGATGAAAATGCAACGTACGTCTAAACCACGGATTTAAAGTTAATGGTCGTAAAAGCCAAACAAACAAAAGCAACAAATTGTGTACAATTTTATTGTTTTTAAAATACATATAATGTATTAAATCGTGCTCTAATTCGTGTAAAACGCCAAACAAAAAAGCATTAACCACAACCAACAACCAGGTTGACACCATATTGTTTAACCATAAAACACTAATGGTTGCACTAAAAATAACGGATAAAGCAAAAATGGAAAACCCAATGGCATTTTGGTGTTTTAAAATGGGATATTTGCTTCTAAAGTTTTTATAGGTTTGTGTAATTTCTTGTCTAATATAAGACGTCGTTTTTTGATACATACATAAACATTTGGTGTAACAAAGCTACTCGATATTATCTGCCCAAAAAAACAAATTACATTATTTTAAAATCATTTAACATTATTAATGTAATAATTCAGAAAAAATATCTTAATCCTATAAAAAAAGAGTTAATCAAGCCTTTAGTTCGCATTATTTTATATCATTTTTTATAAAAAACATACTATTTTAATGACTTTTTGGTTTATATTCAAAAATAGATTCATGAGTTTTAAAAATATTACGGTTGCTGGCAGTGGCGTTTTGGGTTATCAAATAGCATTTCAAACCGCTTTTAAAGGTTTTAACGTTGTAGTTTACGATATAAACGATGCAGTTTTAGAACAAGCAAAAAGCAAGTTTAGCAACTTAAGCGCAGCTTATAAAAAAGACATTCATGCTACCGATAAGCAATTGGCCGAAACGCAAAGCAGATTAACTTACTCATCTAACCTTAGTGAAGCTTTAGCAACTGCTGATTTGTTAATTGAAGCTATTCCGGAAAATCCGAAAATTAAAATTGATTTTTATCAAAACGCCGGAAAAGTAGCACCCGAAAAAACAATTTTTGCAACCAATTCATCCACCTTACTACCTAGTCAGTTTGCTTCGTACACAGGCAGACCAGAAAAGTTTTTAGCCTTACATTTTGCAAATGAAATTTGGATTCATAATACGGCTGAAATTATGGGTCATTCGGGTACAGATCCAGAAGTTTTTAAAGCTGTAGTTGCATTTGCTAAGCAAATTGGCATGATTACTTTACCCCTGCATAAAGAACAGCCCGGTTATATATTAAATACATTATTGGTTCCGTTGTTAGATGCAGCAACTTATTTATTAGTTAATGACATTGCAGATTATAAAACCATTGATAAAACTTGGATGGCTGCAACAGGAGCTCCAGTTGGCCCATGTGGTATTTTAGATTTGGTTGGTATAACTACTGCATACAACATCAATTTAATGGCAGCAGCTAATAACCCGGAAAAAGAAAAAGTAGTTGCATTTTTAAAATCAAATTTTATTGATACCAACAAGTTGGGTATTAACACCGGACAAGGTTTTTATACCTATCCAAATCCTGAATTTGAAGACAAAGACTTTTTAAAATAAAAAAAACTCCTTAACGGAGTTTTTTTTATTTTAACTCTTTCATTAAGATAACTTTATAATAATTATAAGTTTTGGTTTCCTGTAGTTTTTTATTTTTGTTATATACCTTATAAAATTAGAACCCCAAATTTATATTCTAATTGAAATAAAGTTTTTAATAATGAAATAAAGCAAATTAAAACTTAAACCCCCGCCCTGTAAGTTTTATTTTGTTGTTTTAAATTGCCCTCATAATATGACAAAAAAAAGTAATGAAATTTTTGCTAACAAAAACAGCAAAGAAAAACGTAAAGAAATAGATTTTGTAAAAGGTTATTTTTTGTACGAAGATGGCCGTTGTTATAGCGAAAAATCGAATAAATTTTTATCAAAAGTTAGAACTAATGGTAAAACACCAAACAAATATTATTACATGTACGATTTAACTCCGTACGGTGGTTGTTTGGTTTCTAGATTAGTAATGTATGTTTTTGGTGATCATGAATATACCAACTTTAAAGAAATGCCAAAGGTAATTCAGGTAGATGGCGATCCAGAAAATTCACACATTAGCAATTTAAAATTTGCTACACAAAGTGAAATTAATCTTATAAATAATATTAAACCTTCGCCTGTTTGCTATACCGACACCGGAACTATTAAAATAAAAGACAAAAAACTTGTTGTGAACATGTTGGCTCAAAATTTTACTTATAAAAAAATAGCTGCCGTTTTTGAAACTTCAGAAATGTCGGTATATCGTTTTGTAAAAAGACATATAAAAGGCCAAACTGTATAATTCTTTAAAGGGATAAGCTCGAATTACTTGTTTTTATAGTTAAAAAGAATGTACATTTAACTCAAAAACTATTGTGATGCAAACGCAACCTTCTGCCCCGAATTTATGGACAAATAAAGAGTTTATCCCTTTCGTATTTCTACGCTTTTCTTTAATTTTTGCACTTTTTATACAAAGTACTTCTGTTGCTTACGAAATTTTTAGAGTAACCCAACAAGAAATTTATTTGGGCTTAATTGGCCTTTTTGAATTTGTTCCTATTTTATTCACGGCATTTTACGCCGGTCAATTGGTTGACAAATTAGATAAACGAAAAATTTTAGTAATCTGCATTAGCTGTTTTATGGCAACATCGTTTATTTTAATGTACGTTAATTTAGAATCTGTTAAAAACTCAGTTAGCACAACTACCTATTTAAGCATATGTTATTTTGCGTTTTTTATGTTAGGTTTAACTCGTGCGTTTAGTGGTCCTTCTTTATTTGCCTTATTATCATTGGTTGTAAAAAAAGAAAATTATACCAAAGCCATTCCTATTTCATCTTCTGCCTTTATGATTGGTTCTGTTTTGGGTCCATTAGCTGGTGGAGTAATATTAGCACAATTTGGTATAGAAATTACATTGATGACCGCATTTGCGATTATGTGCGTTTCTATGGTAATGATATTATTAATTGCTCCTAAACCACCAGATAATACCGAAGCTGATTTAACCGAATCACCCATGAAGCGAATAAAAGAAGGGTTAAAATTTATTTGGGCAACGCCTATTATATTAGCGGTTTTAAGTTTAGATATGTTAGCGGTATTTTTTGGCGGTGCCGAATCATTATTACCTGCTTTTGTAGAAAAAGTTTTAAATCAAGGACCCGAAACTTTTGGTTTTTTACGTTCGGCTCACGGAATTGGATCATTAATTATGATGATTTGCTTATCAGCTCTTCCGTTATTAAATGGTAACGTTGGCCCTAAGTTATTAGGTGCTGTTGCGTTATTTGGTGTTTGCATTATTTGTTTTGGCCTTACCCGCAACGTTTATCTTTGTTTTGCAATTTTAATGTTGGGCGGTGCATTTGATGCCGTTTCAATGGTTATCAGACAAAGTATTTTACAAATTAAAACTCCAGAAAAATTAAAAGGGCGCGTTTCGTCTGTAAACTCAATTTTTGTTAGTTCATCTAACGAATTAGGCGCTTTAGAAAGCGGTATTGCAGCAACATTTTTAGGTTTGGTACCAGCCATTGTTTTTGGTGGAACTATGACCATTTTAACCGTAATTATTATTGCCGTAGTAATTAAACCTATCAGAAATGTAGAATTAAAGTAACTATTTATGATTCGATTTTTATTCATCACCTTATTAATAACACAGCTAACTTGGGCTCAAAAACCAAGCACGGTTTCTGGAATTGTGGTAGATAACGGCTTATTACTTAAAAAAGTTGAAGTTGTAAACCTATCTAACAAAAGCAACACGACTACAAATAGTAAAGGTTTTTTTAGCATTGAAGCACAACCAAATGATACGTTAGTTTTTCATCTAACGAAGTACGAAGCACAAAAGTTTATTGTTGAAGAATTAGATTTAGCGCCGAATGTTGTAGAAATAATTCTTGATCAAAAAGCAACAGAATTAGATGAAGTTGTGGTACATAAAAATCAAAACAAAAGTTCAAGAAAAGAAATACAAGCTATTATTGATAAGCAATATGTTGATGATTTACAATCGTCGCCCAAAAACAGATTGGTTTACAATGGTAGTATAGAAAATGGCGTTGATTTATCGCGTATTGGTAAAGAAATATTTAATCTTTTTAAATCAACCAAAAAACAACCTCAAATTTCATTTAGAAGTTTTGTTTTTAAACATTGTGATAAATATTTTTTTAGAGATCAATTAAAGTTAGAAGAAGATCAGGTGCTCGATTTTATTGCTTTTTGTGAAACCGATCCGAATATAAATGCCGTAATAGCGAAAGATAATGTTTTTGATTTGATGGATTTTTTAACCTCAAAAAAACAAGCCTTTACAGAATAATATATAGCCCAATAAATAACCGTTTTTAACGGTTATTTTTTTTTGCATACTAAAAATATCAGATTTAGGTTATATTAATAAAACAGATCATCTTATAAAAACTACTATGGCAAATAAAAAAAACACGGATAAACAAAAGTACGAGCAACAAAACGAGCAATTAAGAGAAATGGATTATGCACCAAATGAAGATATTTTTGCTCATGAAAAGCACATTCGTTTAGATGAAAATGGAGAACCTGTTTATGATGAGAATTTAGACGATTACGACATGGAAATGGGCTTAGATGTACCTGGATCGGATTACGACAATCAGCAAGAAGAAATAGGTTCTGAAGATGAAGAAAACAACTATTGGAGCATCAGTGATAACGAAGACGATCACGAAGAAATAAATGAAGATTTAGTAGAATAAAAAAATCCCATCTAAAATTTAGATGGGATTTTTACCGTAGCGAAGACGGGAGTTGAACCCGTGACCTCAGGGTTATGAATCCTGCGCTCTAACCAACTGAGCTACCTCGCCATTAAAAACTTATGTTTTGCGGAGAAAGAGGGATTCGAACCCCCGGACCTGTTACAGTCAACAGTTTTCAAGACTGCCGCAATCGACCACTCTGCCATTTCTCCTTGGTCTTACTTGTTAAAAACAAGTTGTTTCAATAAATTTTAATTTTGCCGTTATGACTTTTTCCTTGCGGAGAAAGAGGGATTCGAACCCCCGGACCTGTTACAGTCAACAGTTTTCAAGACTGCCGCAATCGACCACTCTGCCATTTCTCCAATACTTTGCAATCTTTCTGTGTATTTACTTACGTATTGCGAGTGCAAATATAGAACGTTTTTCTTGTTTTACAAGGCTTCGCAAAGTTTTTTTTATACTTTTTTTACGTTTATTTTTTAATTAACTGATAGCCAATATTTAGGGCGTATAATATTTTTTATCTTTTTTTTAAATCTGGAATAAAAATAAAGTAAAATCTATTTTTTATCGTCTTCCTGCCATTCGGTAGTGTTTTTAATTCCTAATTTTTCTGGATTAAAAACGGGATTAATTCCTTGTGATCTTTGTTCTTGATAATCTTTTAAGGCTATAAGCGCTGGTTTACGCAATAATAAAATAGCAATAATGTTTAACCATGCCATAACACCTACTCCAATATCTCCTATTTTCCATGCACTTCCGCCGTCAGATACTGCTCCGTAAATTACACTGGCTAAAAAAGCAAAACGCATGGTCCATAACAAATACACATTTTTTTTATATTTTGATAAGTAGTAATAGTTAGATTCTGCAATAAAATAATAAGCCATTGCGGTTGTAAAAGCGAAAAGAAATAAGGCAATAGCAATAAATTCGCTTCCTATTGTAGGAAAATAAACCGAAACAGCATGTTGGGTATAAGCTGCCCCTGCTTGCACTCCTGGTAAATATTCAACTAAATAAGTAGAATCGCTTTCGGTACTATTTACAGAATCGACTACATTATATTTTTGGGTAAATAAAATAATAAATGCCGTTGCAGAACAAACAAATAACGTATCAATATAAACCGAGAAAGATTGTACCAAACCTTGCTTTACAGGATGTGTAGTTGCTGCTGCTGCTGCTGCGTGAGGAGCAGTTCCTTGCCCGGCTTCGTTAGAATAAATACCACGTTTTACTCCCCATGAAATGGCACTTCCTACAATTGCACCAAAAGTTGCATCAAAAGATAATGCTGAACTAATAATCAATTTAAAAACCTTAGGTACATCTCCTATATTCAAAACAATAATTACTACAGCCATTAAAATATAGGCACCTGCCATAAAAGGAACCACAATTTCAGAAACGCGTCCAATACGTTTGGCGCCTCCAAAAACAACCAAAGCCAATAAACCGGCAACTAAAACCCCAGTGTTTAAATGTTCAATATGAAATGCATTGTACAAACCATCGGCAATACTATTACTTTGTACACCAGGTAAAAATAACAAGCATCCAACAATAGTTACAATTGCAAAAATCCACGCAAACCATTTTTTATCTAATCCTTTTTCTATGTAATATGCGGGACCACCACGGTATTCTCCTTCTACATTCACTTTATAAATCTGTCCTAAAGTTGCTTCTATAAAGGCTGTAGAAGCTCCTAAAAAAGCAATCATCCACATCCAAAATACAGCTCCAGGCCCACCCATAGCAATGGCTGTAGCAACCCCTGCAATATTACCTGTTCCTACCCGACCCGCAATTGCAATAGAAAAGGCTTGAAACGGAGAAACACCTTTATCATTAGATCCTTCGGTAAACAAAAGTTTAACCATGTCTTTTAAATAACGTACTTGTAAAAACTTAGTAACAAAACTAAAGTACAAGCCCGTACCAATACACAGAACGATAAAAACGTCTGACCAAATAATAGCATTTAAAAAATCTACAAATTGAGAGAAACCTGAAACGGAAGAAGTATTCATTAAAAAGTTAGTAAAGGTTAGTTTCTCAAATATAAATAATTTGTTAAATTATAGTACTTATTTTGTAAGTTAAATTGTAATGTCTTATTCGTACAACTAAAAGTTACATTAATATAAGTAGTCATTTGTATAATTTATCCTAAATTTGTAAAAAATAAAAATTATGTCTTTTTTATCAAAAGTAATAAGCGGGTGTTGTCCGAATTGTGAACAAGAAAAAATGTTTAAAACTAACGGAAATCCTTTTATATTAAAGATGCCGGTAATGAACAAAAGTTGTTCGAAATGTGGTTATGTTTACGAAAGAGAAACGGGCTTTTTTTTCGGAGCTATGTATATTAGCTATGGCTTAACTTGTGCCGAAATGATTGCAGTTTTTGTTTTGGGCTTATTATTCAACATAAGCTTCATGAATATGTTTATTATCATTCTATTTATAGCTTTTGCACTTTCAACAATAAACTACAAATTAGCGCGAATTATATGGTTGAATATTTTTTACAAAAAAATGTAAGAAATCTTTGCGTATTTTAAAACTAACCGTATATTTGCATCACATTTGAAACGGGTGTAGTTCAAGGGTAGAATAGCGGTCTCCAAAACCGTTGATGGGGGTTCGAATCCCTCCACCCGTGCAAAAAAAAGCAACTCATTGAGTTGCTTTTTTTTATGCTCTATTTTTAGTATTTTATCTTAAAATCTAAAACCAATTCCACCGGTTACACGGCCACCATCACTTCCTTTAAAATAAGCAACATGTCCGGTTAAGGCATCAAAAATGCTTAACCAAATGCCGGTACCGTACGAAGAATGCCATTTTTTTGACGGATCAGAATATTTCCAAACCTTACCAATATCGTAACCAAAATAAATTCCAAATTCCATAGGTGCAATGGTTTCACCAATGGTACCAATATTCCAACGAATATCAGTTGATTGTAAAAAGGAATTTTGTCCGCTAAAACGCTCACGTCTAAAACCACGTAAATCATCATCCCCGCCTAAATTTGCACCCTGAAAAAACTCAAAATTATCGGTAAAGGTAAATTTAGCCTTAGATAAGGTTGCTAAAATAAGTTTTTGACTTCGGTTTAACGGAAAGTCAAAATTTAAACGCGTGTGTAAAAACGGAACGTTTCTACTTTCGTTTTGTAGGTTTACGTACCAGCCCATTTCTAAATTATATCCTAATCCTAAACTTGGGTTGTGAGGTAAATTATAATTTTCAAAATCAAAAGTAATTTTTGGCACCGCATAATATTGCCCTTTGTACAAATCGTAATTTTCAGGGAAATAACTCGTTATAAATCGATTCGCATTTCTATCAACCTTAATATATTCAAACGCTGTAGAAACTCCAAAAACAACCCCACCGGGAGTAAATAACTTATACGCCGGCTCGAGTTTAATATTCTGCATGCGTACGCGGTAATAATTAACTGAACTTTCTCTGTTATTTTCGGTTTCGTTACCAAATCCGAAAAAGTTTTGAGAAAAATTAGGCGTTGAATAATTGGCAAACAATTCAAAACGCCAATCGTTAGAAAGGTTTGCAAACCTACCATAATAATACATATTAACTCCGCCGGTTAACGTACTTACTTTAGCACCAATGCTATGTTGGCTACCAAACGGGTTTTGTAAAAAATTGTCAATTTTATAATTGGCTTGTAACCCAATAATGGTTCCGTCGTCGGGGTTAAAATTGGCTTGCGGTGCCATAGTAAAAATACGCATCGGTGCTTTACGCCAATCGTATAAATTTAATCGGTAATTATCACTTAATAATACGCGTGTTTTTTTATTTAATTCAAAAACGTTTTTATTGGTTTGAAAATCGTAAACATTTAATTTAGAACCGTTTTCAGAATTGTACGTATCCATTCCTAATCCGCCAATTAAACGAATTAAAATTTTAGATTTTACATCGCCAAATACATGAAATTTATCTTCTTCATCCAATCCATAAATCCAAATTTCATCGGTTATTTTATGAGAATAAACAGCGGAACTAACTTTTACAATAGAATAATGGCTGGCATCGTAAATGGTAACTTTAACATCGCCGTTTGGTAAACGTTCTATTTCAAAATGATCGTTTAAATCGGTGCCCGAAATAATAATGGTTTTAGATAAGTAATTTCTAAATTCTAAAACATATCGAGCTAAATGATCGCGGCGGTATTGTAAAATAGTTTTTATCTCATCTGTAGTTGCATCAACAACTTCAGCTGGTAATTGCGCAAAAGTTTCGTTAATTACTTCGTCGGTTAATTTAGCTTGAATGTAAGCAACCGTTTCTAACCATTCTTGCTCCGAAATTCCGGTTAAAAACTTCACATCCATAGAAAATGTGGTTTTATTAATCCAACGCGGATGCGCAAACTTTTCAGAATAATTTTGCATATGGCGCAATGCAGGCATGTTGCGCAAAACGCCTAATAAAACACCATCTATTTTTGCGAAAGCTTGATCGTGATTACGCGGAATGGGTTTGAAAATAATTGAATCTTGTTTATGAAATTCAGCCCAACGCCAATGTTCTTCATTCCTGTCCCAATCGCCAATTAAAATATCAAACAAGCGCGTTTTTAAATACAATTTGGCATCAACTTTATGTTTAAAATCCAAACGTAATTTTTCCATCATGTCCGAAGTACTGTAAATAGCTTCGGACGAATCGTAATTATCGGTTGTTGCGTCCGAATTGTTTACGCGTTCTTCAACCAAATACAAGGCATTTCCAAAATCTTGATTGTAAATACCTAATCCTTGTTGTTTGGGTACAAAATAAATAACCGGATTGGTGCTATAAATACCAATAGCATTGGCAAAATGATTTAAAATGGTTGGTGCAAACGGATGCGCGGTGGTATAAAAATCGTTTACAAATGATTCGGCATACGTGCCTATTAATCGTTTCTCAATATTTTTGTCTTTAATAACGTCTTTTTGTAAAAATTTTGACGCGTTTTTTTTAAGCGGGCTCAGTACAAATTCTTGTCCTTCTTCATTTACCAAATGTAAATTAGTAATTTGATTGCCACGGCCCGTTAACGTTGGTATTAAACGGCCGTATTTAGAATTAAACATGTTTAAATTTGGATATTCTATAGGAATAGAATACAAATGGCGATAATGATCGCCCCACAAAAAGCGATAAAAATCAGATTTGGTTGTTTCGCGCTCCGAATAAATGCTTGCTAACGTAGTTGCTTCAATATCTTCTTCAACTTCTTCTTCAAAAGTAGGTAAGTTTTCTAGTATTTTACGTGTAAAAATAGGCTGATCGTAATCGGCACGATAAAAATGCAACCAAGCTTCACCGCCTTGCAAAACATCTACAACCGCATAACCAACTTTTGAAGACGAAAAACTAATTAAATCTTTATTATTGGTAGCAATTCCGTATGATCCGGTGCCTGAAATAATTTGTTTTACTCCTTCTTTCTCAATGTACTGCAAAGAATGATCGTGACCGCCAACCACAAAAACGTTTTCACGATTTTGAATGGTTGTTTTTATACGATTGATTAACGAGATGTATTTTTTATTTTGAAGATCTTGATTAATGATTCCTGAAGCTTTACGCACATAGGTATAAAAAGAACCTACAATGGGCAACGGAATATTTTTTATAGGAAAAATATGATCGTGAAAAGAATATTTACCGCCATGCTGCGCGTTAGAAAACAGCGGATGATGCATAGCAACCAACACCGTATGATTTTGGTACTTGTTAATTAAGTTCTCAAAAGCATCAAAAAATTCTTCGCGCGTTCTAATGTAACAATCGTCATTAATGCCCGGGTATTTGTTCCAATTGGCCAAAAACCATTGCGAATCTATAGTAATAACAACCAAATTGTCTGACAAAACCAATTCGTCTAAAGCGCAAGTTTTGGTTGGGTAATACGAATTTTTGTGATATTGCTGATTTACATAAATTTCCTGATTTACCAAACTGCGATAATTGGACCAATCTAAATTCCCAGAAATAAAATAGGTTTTTCCCTGAAAAGCTTTAGCCGTTTTAATTTGCAAATCAAGCGCTTCGGGCGGACTTTGCATGGCAACAAACTTATAGTTTGCAATATTATCTCCTAAAAAAAACAGCGAACTTTTTATTGCAGAATCGGATTGTTTAACAATAGCTTGTAAGTTTTGTTGCGCAATTTCTGTTGATAAATCGCCAGCAGCACCAACTAAAAAAAAGCGATGTTGTACTTGAGTTGAATCGTAATCGGGTGCTTCTATAGAAGTTAACAAACCCAATTGTGTTTTTTTTGTAGCACAAGAAACAAATACAAAACACATTACAAAAATTGTAAAAATGTAAGTATTACTTCTTTTAAAAAAAACGTGATTCATTGAATTTTATGTGTAAACCCAAACAAGTGCGTTATTTGTGTTTGTTACGTAGCAAATTTACTTGGTATTATAAACCGATAAAGATAATTAAAGTTTAGAATACTTGTTTCATTTTAAACAACTTTCATTACAATTTGTAATCTTACAAAACCGTAAAGAAATTGTAGTGAATTGTAAGAAAAAAATATATATTTGTTTAAAGACCACAAAAACTAAACGAATCATGACAAAACCTATTGCTTTTTTGGCGTTGTTAACGGCTTTTGCCTGTAAATCGCCTGAGGTTGCTACTACTACTCAAACTCCTACACAACCTAAAAAAATTGATGTTGCCGAACGTTATGTTAAAAGCATCAAACCAGAAGAATTAAAAAAACATTTGTATATCGTAGCTGGCGATTCGATGCAAGGTAGAAATACCGGTAGCGAAGGGCAAAAAAAGCCGGAAGATATTTAATTGAACAGCATCAAAAAAACGGATTAACCTATCCTACTGGTGCCGATTCATTTTATCAAGAAGTTCCTTCAGATTTTATGAAACGTCGTTTTGGCCCGAAGTTACCCGATTCTGAAAACATTTGGACGTTTATTGAAGGCACAACCAATAAAGATGAAATTGTGGTTATTAGTGCGCATTATGACCACGTAGGTTACAAAGGCCAAGAAATTTATAATGGTGCTGATGATGATGGATCTGGAACCGTTGCATTAGTTGAAATTGCAAAAGCATTTAATCAGGCAAAAAAAGATGGTAATGGACCAAAACGTTCGATTTTAATTTTACATTTTACGGGTGAAGAATATGGCTTACATGGTTCTCGTTTTTATTCAGAAAACCCATTGTTCCCGCTTAGAAAACACCGTAGCCAACATTAATATTGATATGATTGGACGCCGAGATAGCATCTACCAAAAAACAAACGATGATTATATTTATGTAATTGGTTCTGACCGTTTAAGCACTGAACTGCATGAAGTTAACGAACAAGCCAATCAGAAATACACCAATTTACATTTAGATTATAAATACAATGCAGAAAATGATCCGGAACGTATTTATTACAGATCCGATCATTACAACTTTGCTAAACATGGAATTCCAAGTATTTTCTATTTTAACGGCGTTCACGAAGATTACCACAAACCAACCGATACGCCAGAAAAAATTGATTACGAGGTAATGGCAAAAAGAGCTCAATTGGCCTTTGCAACTGCTTGGGAAATTGCCAATCGAGAAGAGCGAATTGTAGCAGATAAAAAATAATTTTAAAAAGGTTTAGTTATTACACTAAACCTTTTCTAATTTTACAAGAATACTTACTTTATATTTTTTTAGGATGTTTAAAAATTTTAAAAACAAAGTTTATTTATTTGGCAAACAAATCTTTCAACTTTCTGATGTTGTTATGATGCTGGGTAAAACAAACTTAACCGACCGCCAATTTGTTTATTGTGCAAGCATTATTGTAGCAATTTCTGTTTCGTTGGCCGTAATTGTTTTAAAATATTTTGCGCACAATGTATTAAGATTTGCTAATTATATAGATTCAATTTTACAT
This sequence comes from Flavobacterium agricola, assembly GCF_025919725.1. Lineage (NCBI taxonomy): Bacteria > Pseudomonadati > Bacteroidota > Flavobacteriia > Flavobacteriales > Flavobacteriaceae > Flavobacterium > Flavobacterium agricola. The sequence continues at coordinate 1,280,488 of NZ_CP081495.1, forward strand.
TTACCCTATTCTAACAGTATTTTACCAATAATAGGTATTTTATTAACGGTTTGGGTGGTACAAAAACTTTTAGGAGGTTCTATTCAAAAAGGAACCGCACAAATTCGAATTGCTATTGCTAACAAGGCAGGTTTTATACCCAAAAAGCAAATGTACAGCCAAATTATGACCAGCTCATTAACCGTTGGTTTAGGAGGTTCTGCCGGGTTAGAATCGCCCATTGCTTTAATGGGAGCCGCATTTGGTTCTAATTTTGCACGCTATCATAAATTAAGTTATAAAGATCGTATTTTACTATTAGCTTGTGGGGTTGCTGCCGGGATTTCTGCAGCGTTTAATGCACCTATAACAGGAGTTTTATTTGCGGTAGAAATTATTTTAACCGATGTTAGTATAACTGCTTTTATTCCGTTAATGATTGCTTCTGCTTCCGGAACATTAGTTGCCAAGTTAATTATGAATGAGGATGTTTTATTACATTTTTCAGACGATTTAAATTTCAATATTTCTAATACGCCGTATTATATTATTATCGGGGTGGTAATCGGTTTTGTATCAGTGTATCATGCGCGTGTGCTTCGCAAAGTTGAGCATTGGTCCGGTAATTTAAAATATGGTGTTTATAAACGAGCCATGATTGGGGCATCGCTTTTAGCAGTTTTAATATTCTTATTTCCAACTTTATTTGGTGATGGGTACAACAGCATAAAAACTTTAGCGTCTGCCAACCCTGAAAATATGTTAGATAATACCATATTAAGTGATTTTAAAGACAAAGCTTGGGTATTTACCTTATTTATTATCGGTGCAGGTTTTGTAAAAGCAATTGCTACCGGTTTAACTTTAGGGAGCGGTGGTAACGGAGGTAATTTTGCTCCTGCCCTATTTGTTGGTTCCTATTTAGGCTACGGAATGGCTAAGTTTTTTGAATATTTGGGTTTATCTAACAACATTCCGGTTACCAATTTTACAATTGTTGCCATGTCTGGTATGGTAGCAGCCTTATTTCATGCACCGTTAACCGGTATTTTTTTAATTGCCGAAATCACTTCAGGATATGGGTTAATTGTGCCATTGCTTATCGTTTCATCCATCAGCTTTGCAATTTTTAAACAAATTGAGGTTTATCCGATGGATATTAAAGAAGTAGTTGACCAAGGCATTGTTTTTACCGAGAATAAAGATTTAAACGTACTAACGGCTTTAGATTTAAAACAATACATAATTACACAATACCAAAGCTTAGTGATTACTGATCCATTGGATATTGTTGTTAAAAAAATAAAAAACAGCAAACAGCTCGATTTTCCTGTTGAAGATTTGAGCGGAAACTTTGTTGGTATTGCCGAATTTAGCGTGCTTAAAAATTACATTTTTGATTCACAACTAATACAAACCACAGCTTTAAAAGATATTATTAATTATCAACCCACGGTAATCAACCATATCGATTCTATTAAAGAAGTTATGACCAAGTTTAGTGATGGCAATATAAACAAGTTATATTACATATCTAACAACAAATGCATGGGCTATATTAAAAAGATAAAACTTTTAGAAGCTTATCGTGAAACTTTAAACGATTTACGCATCGAATAATCCGTGCTAAAAATTGGCCGTAGCCAACAAATTAAATTAAAAAAACGTATCTTTGCGTTTTGCCTTAAATATGTTAGAACAAGACGAATATATTGAAGTTTTAGGTGCTCGAGCACACAATTTAAAAAATATTGATGTAAAAATTCCGCGCGAAAAATTGGTAGTAATTACCGGTTTATCCGGATCCGGAAAATCATCCTTAGCGTTTGATACCATTTATGCTGAAGGACAGCGTCGTTATATAGAAACTTTTTCGGCTTATGCCCGCCAATTTTTAGGCGGATTAGAACGCCCCGATGTAGATAAAATCGATGGCCTTTCGCCAGTAATTGCAATCGAGCAAAAAACAACTTCTAAAAACCCACGTTCAACCGTTGGTACCATTACAGAAATTTACGATTTTTTACGCCTTTTGTACGCCCGCTAGCGATGCGTACAGCTACAACACAGGCGAAAAAATGGTTAGTTTTACCGACGATCAGATTCGTGAACTTATTTTAGAAAGCTTTAAAGGCAAACGCATCAATATATTATCTCCCGTAATTCGTTCTAGAAAAGGACATTATCGAGAACTTTTTGAACAAATTTCGAAACAAGGATTCGTTAAGGTTCGTGTTGATGGCGAAATTAAAGATATTGAATTCAACATGAAAGTTGATCGATATAAAACGCATGATATTGAAATCGTGATTGACCGTTTGTTAGTAAATGATGACGAAGAAACCTTAAAACGATTAAACGAAAGCATTCAAACCGCCATGTACCATGGCGATGATGTAATGATGGTAATAGAACACGGTACAGAAAACGCTCGTTTTTTTAGCCGTAATTTAATGTGCCCATCAACCGGATTATCGTATCCTAATCCAGAACCTAATTTCTTTTCATTCAACTCTCCAAAAGGAGCTTGCCCATCATGCAACGGTTTGGGTAATACGCAAGTAGTAAATCTAGATAAAATTATTCCTAACCCAAAACTTTCTATTAAAAATGGTGGTTTTGCACCTTTGGGCGAACAAAAAAGTACCTGGATTTTTAAGCAATTAGAAATCATTGCACTGAAATACAATTTTAAATTAACCGATCCGATTCAGAACATTCCGGCCGAAGCTATGGATGTAATTTTAAACGGCGGTAAAGATAAATTTGCCATTCATTCTAAAACCTTAGGAATTACTAAAGATTACAAATTAGATTTTGAAGGCATTTCTCAATTTATTAAAAATCAATACGACGAAGCTGCATCGTCAACAATAAAACGTTGGGCTAAAGAATTTATGGATGAAATTCCGTGCGAAACTTGTCACGGAACACGCCTTCGTAAAGAATCATTATTCTTTAAAGTTGCTGAAAAAAATATTGGCGAATTAAGCGCGATGGATATTTTAGATTTGGCTTTGTGGTTTAATGAAGTTAAACCCAAACTATCTGAAAAGCAATTAGCGATTGGTGAAGAAGTAATAAAAGAAATTACTACACGTTTACAATTTTTGTTAGATGTAGGTTTAGATTATTTGTCGCTTAATCGCAGTTCAAAAACATTATCGGGTGGTGAAGCACAACGTATTCGTTTAGCAACACAAATCGGATCTCAATTGGTTGGTGTTTTATATATTTTAGACGAACCAAGCATTGGTTTACACCAACGCGATAACGAAAAGCTAATTAAATCGTTAACGCAATTGCGCGATATTGGCAACTCGGTTATTGTTGTAGAACACGATAAAGACATGATCGAATCGGCAGATTATGTAATTGATATCGGCCCTAAAGCTGGTCGTTTTGGTGGTAAAATTATTTCAGAAGGAACACCAAAACAATTACTAAAAGAAAATACTATAACGGCCCAATATTTAAAAGGCGAGTTAGCCATTCCTATTCCTAAAGAACGCAGAAAAGGTAGCGGAAAAAGCTTAACCATTAAAGGTGCAACAGGTAATAATTTAAAAAATGTTACCGCAACTTTCCCTTTGGGCACGTTAATTGTAGTTACTGGGGTTTCTGGCTCAGGTAAATCAACTTTAATTAACGAAACCTTATATCCGGTTTTAAACAAGCATTTTTTTAATGCTGTTAAAGAACCGATGCCGTATAAAAATATAGAAGGTTTAGAAAATATTGATAAGGTAATTGCTATAGATCAAAGTCCGATTGGGCGTACGCCACGCTCTAACCCAGCAACGTACACCGAAGTTTTTACCGAAATCAGAAATTTGTTTACCCAAACACCAGAAGCGCAAATACGCGGTTATAAATCAGGGCGTTTTAGCTTTAACGTAGCTGGAGGACGTTGCGCAACTTGCGAAGGTTCGGGAATTAGAACCATAGAAATGGCTTTTTTACCTGATGTGCATGTTGAATGCGAAACATGTAACGGCAAACGTTTTAATAGAGAAACCTTAGAAATACGTTACAAAGGTAAATCTATTGCAGATGTTTTAGATATGACGGTAGATGAAGCGGTTGAGTTTTTTGAAAACATTCCGAAAATTTATCGCAAAATTAAAACCATACAAGATGTTGGTTTAGGATATATAACCTTAGGTCAACAATCTACAACCTTATCGGGTGGTGAAGCGCAGCGTGTAAAATTAGCAACTGAGCTTTCTAAACGCGATACCGGAAATACGTTTTATATTTTAGACGAGCCAACAACCGGATTACATTTTGAAGATATTCGCGTTTTAATGAATGTCATCCAAAAATTAGTTGACAAAGGAAATACCGTTTTAATTATTGAACACAACATGGATGTAATTAAAATTGCAGATTATATTATTGATGTGGGCTATGAAGGCGGTAAAGGCGCGGGGCCAAATAGTTGCAGTTGGTACTCCCGAAGAAATTGTAAAAAATAAAAAAAGTTTCACAGCTAGGTTTTTGAAAAAAGAATTAAATTAGAAACCGGCAAAATTATTTTTAAAGATGAGTAACGAAGAATTTGAAAAAGAAGAACTAAAGATAAAAGAGAAATTTCAACAAAAAACTTGGAATGAAATTCGTGCGCACGATTCGTGGGCAATTTTTAAAATCATGTCTGAATTTGTAAGCGGATACGAAAACATGAGCCGCATCGGTCCTTGTGTTTCTATTTTTGGTTCTGCCCGCACAAAATCTGACGATCCGAACTATTTATTAGCAGAAAAAATTGCTTATAAAATTTCTAAAGCCGGGTACGGCGTAATTACCGGCGGTGGTCCTGGTATTATGGAAGCTGGTAATAAAGGTGCACATTTAGGTGGTGGAACATCGGTAGGTTTAAATATCGAATTGCCTTTTGAGCAACATTTTAACCCATATATCGATAAAGACAAAAACTTAAACTTTGATTACTTTTTTGTACGCAAAGTAATGTTTGTAAAATATTCGCAAGGATTTGTTGTTATGCCAGGTGGATTTGGAACTTTAGATGAATTGTTTGAAGCAATTACATTAATTCAAACTAAAAAAATCGGAAAATTCCCAATCATTTTAGTAGGTCGCGAATTCTGGTCAGGTTTATTAGACTGGATTAAAAACGTAATGATTGACAAGTACAAAAATGCATCACCAGATGATATGAATTTGATTAAAATTGTTGACAACGAAGATGAAGTTGTTGAAATTTTAGACAACTTCTATAAAAAATACACATTAAAACCCAACTTTTAATGCTTTAAAAACCATTGTTCGCAATGGTTTTTTTATGCATACAATTTTTTTATTCTTTGTGCGTTGTTTGTAAGTAACCAACCTACTATATGGTATGAAAAAAAGTATAAAACTATTTTTATTAGTCGTTTTATCGGGCCTAATTTGGTCGTGTAAAAAAGATAAAGCAGAAACAAACGCAAATCAAGTTACAGAAACAACTACGGAATCGTTTCAGGATAATTCAGGATTGCAAGACGAAGCTGGTTTAACATCGGCTGATTTTATTGCGAAATATTTTCCGAATGAAAGCTTAACCGATGTTAAAAATACCGACGATGGTTTTGAAATTACTTTAACCAACGGTACAGAAATAGAATTTGATTTAAACGGGAACTTGTTACAAGTTGAAGGAAATGGCAAAGCAATTCCACATGAATTAGTTCCTGCTAAAATTGTAGAATACGCAAATAAAAACTCTAAAACACCCGTTACCATTTTAGAATATGAATACAAAAATCAAGTACATGAAATTAACTTGAGTAACGGAAAAGAATATAAATTCGATTCGGATTTAAACTTAATGCCTTAATACCCAAAAAATCCCTAAATATATATTTAGGGATTTTTTATTTTATAATTGTTTCATGGTATAAAGTAAAACACGCGATTTATCTTTAATGTACATTTGCGATAATTTAGTGGTTTTAGATGTAGTTAAAGTTATTTCAGTCGTTTCTCCTTCATTGCTTAAACATCTAAAAAAGTTAATAAACTCGGTATTATTTTCTTTTTCCGGGTAATATTCGGCAATGCGATAAACTTGTTCAAACTCAGAATAAACAATTATCCTATTTCTTTCAAAATCAATCGTAATCGGAACTTCTGTTTTTTTAAACGGCGGATATTCAGACCATTTTCCATTTTTCTGAATTGCACTCATAGTTACTGCAGTTGCGGTAAAATCGGTTCTAGCTTGTGCCCAACCTGAAGCCGTTAGCAGCATAAAACATGCTGCAAAAAACATTTTTATTGTATTCATATTAAAAAAGTTGTGAAATACCAGCTTTTGAAGCTTGGTACTCGGTAATCATGTCGTTTATAATTTCTTGACAAGGTTTTATATCAGTAAACAAGGCTGCTATTTGACCAATTTCAAGTTCGCCATCTTCTAAATCTCCCTCAAACATGCCTTTTTTTGCTCGTCCGCGACCTAAATGACCTTTTAGTGCATCTACATCAGTTCCGTTTTTATAAAGTTCCTGAATCTCGTTAAAAAACTTATTTTTAATTAAACGTACGGGTGCCAATTCTTTTAACGTTACTTGCGTATCGCCTTCTTTCGTTTGTAAAATAGCTTGTTTAAAATTAGCATGTGCTGAACTTTCTACTGACGCAGCAAATCGGCTACCAACTTGCACCCCATCTGCTCCTAAAATCATTGCTGCTAACATGGCTCTGCCCGTAGCAATTCCGCCGGCAGCAACTAAAGGAATAGTTACTTGTTGTTTTACAACCGGAATTAAAGTTAAGGTTGTTGTTTCTTCACGGCCATTGTGCCCGCCTGCTTCAAAACCTTCTGCAACTACGCAATCCACACCAGCTTCTTGCGCTTTTAAAGCAAAATTTGAACTACTAACTACGTGAGCTACAATTATATTGTGTTGCTGTAAAAAGGTAGTCCAAGTTTTAGGATTTCCGGCTGATGTAAAAACAATTTTTACTCCTTCTTCCACAATAATATTCATGATTTCGTCCAACTGCGGATATAACATCGGTACATTAACACCGAATGGCTTATTGGTTGCTTTTTTACATTTTTGAATATGCTCGCGCAAAACTTCTGGATACATAGATCCGGCACCAATTAATCCTAAACCACCTGCGTTAGAAACCGCTGCAGCTAATTTATAACCGCTGTTCCAAATCATTCCACCTTGTATAATTGGATATTCAATGCCAAAAAGTTCAGTTATTCTATTCATCAATCAAAAGTATTTTTGGTTTGTATAAATGTAGTAAACTTTTTAAAATATGTTGCTTAAAAAAAGCCGTTTAAGTAGTTCTTAAACGGCTTTATATTATGCGATCACACCAGATCCGATTAATTCATCGTCAATATGCCATGCTGCAAATTGACCTTGCGTAATGGCTGATTGTGGTTCATTAAATTCAATGTACATCCCCGAATTTACTTGATGTAAAGTTGCTTTTTGCAACGGTTGGCGGTAACGCACACGTACCATAACTTCCATTGTTTCTCCAGGTGCTAAACGTAAATCTTCACGAATCCAATGTAATTCGGATTGATCAATAAACAATGCTTTTTTAAATAACCCCGGATGTGCATGACCTTGCCCTGTATAAATGGCATTATCATTTACATTGGTTGCAACAATAAATAGTGCTTCTTTAGTTCCTCCTACATTTAATCCTTTACGCTGCCCAATTGTAAAATAATGCGCACCTTGGTGGTTGCCAACAACTTTACCAAATTGCGGCTCATAGGCAATATCTTTTGCTAAAAAAGCAAGTTCTTCTTCTTTAGTCTGAAAACTTGGTTTAGGCTGATTATAAATAGGATGATTTGCATCAACCTCGTAAATTAATCCTTCTTTCGGTTTTAGCTGCTGTTGTAAAAATTCTGGCAAACGTACTTTACCAATAAAACACAATCCTTGAGAATCTTTTTTATCGGCCGTAATTAAATCTAATTTTGCAGCAATTTCTCGAACTTGAGGTTTAGTTAATTCTCCAATCGGGAAAAGCGCTTTTGCCAATTGTTCTTGCGATAATTGACATAAAAAATACGATTGATCTTTGTTTTGATCTACCCCAGCAAGTAATTGATATACCGGATCGTTTTCGGTTTCAATTTCTGCTTTACGGCAATAATGCCCAGTAGCTACGTAATCGGCTCCTAAACTTAATGCAATTTTCATAAACACATCAAATTTAATTTCTCGGTTACATAAAACATCGGGATTTGGCGTACGTCCTTTTTCGTATTCACTGAACATATAATCAACAATACGTTCTTTATATTGCTCACTTAAATCAACAGTTTGAAAAGGAATTCCTAATTTATCAGCAACCAGCATGGCATCGTTGCTGTCTTCTAACCAAGGACATTCGTTTGATATGGTAACCGAATCGTCGTGCCAATTTTTCATAAAAAGGCCAATTACTTCGTATCCTTGTTCTTTTAACAAATAAGCTGCCACGCTAGAATCTACTCCGCCTGACAAACCTACAACTACACGTTTCATAGTATTTATTTTGTTTTATTTGCGTTTGATTTGGCGGTGCGCTTTGGGTTTGTAATTTGCGTTTTACTCACGCTAACTTCTTTACCATTTTTATCAAACACCGGCCAATGCCCAACTTTAATATTATCTTTATATTCACCTTTGGTATATATTTTACCGGTTGATGAGTAATATTCACCCAGCCCATTTAATTTACCTTCTGCATAATTTAAGTTATGCAACAAGTTGCCTTGCTCGGTAAATCGCTGGTATTTGCCATGTAAGGCGTTATTTTTATAATATTTATGTTCTAATAACTTACCGTTTTTGTAAAAGGTTTTAGATTCACCTTCTAACAATCCGTTTGCGTAATTTTCTTCAGACATTATGGTATTGCTATCTTTAAAATAGTACACCCATTTGCCCGTTTTTTTACCGTTAATAGAGCTACCTTCGCTTACTTTGTTTCCTTTCTGATCTAAAAATGTTTCGACAACAACACCATTATTTGCTGTGAAATCGCGCGTAGAGATTACTACCTTATTTTTGGTATTGTCGTATAAATAAAAAATTCCTACTTCTTTTCCATCATTAAATTCACCTTCATAGCGTAAATTATTGGTGTCTTTATAAACACCCGACCATTTACCATGGCGCTTACCGTTGCTATTGTATGCGTTTTGAGCCAAAGCAAACTGAACCATACACAGCATAAATAAAGTATAAATTTTCATAATTATGGACTTAGTAATTTGCAAAATTACAAAACAAAAACTATACCTAAAAACGAAACCGAATAAAGCTTAAGTTAATGCCATTAAAAAGCCCGAATTAAACATTCGGGCTTTTTAATTTATTTATTGTTTTTAGCTTTTTTCTGCTCTTCTGCTTGTTCTAGCATTTGTTGCATTCTTTGCTGAAACTTACTTTTTGGTTTTTCAGATTTTTTGTTTTCTTGAATTTGTGCATGAATTTTATCTTCATTTACAATTCTATTTTTAATTACCCACATAATACCAATGGTAATTAAGTTTGATACAAAATAATATAACGATAAACCTGATGCATAGTTGTTAAAGAAAAACAACATCATTACTGGCGAAACGTAAATCATGATTTTCATGATTTTACCCATATCTGGCATACCTTCTTGCGGTGGTGTGCTCATGGCCTGATCACCTGTTGTCATTTTCATGTAAAAGAAAATAGCTACTGATGCTAAAATAGGGAACAAACTTACGTGGTTACCATAAAATGGAATGTAGAATGGTAATTTAATTACTGCATCATACGTTGCTAAATCGTGTGCCCACAAGAAAGATTTTCCTCTTAAATCAAAAGCTGCCGGGAAAAACTGGAACAACGCATAGAAAACCGGAATTTGCGCTAAGGCTGGTAAACAACCTGCCATTGGGTTTACCCCTGCAGATGAATACAACTTCATGGTTTCTTGTTGTTTTTTCATCGGGTCTTTAGCGTACTTTTCATTCAACTCATTAATTTCTGGGCGTAAAACTTTCATTTTAGCTTGCGAAACATATGATTTGTATGTAATTGGCGACATAACCAAACGTACAATTATGGTAAAAACAATAATTGCAATACCGTGAGGAATGAATTTAATTAAAACTCCAAAAATAGGAATAAATAAAAACTTGTTAATCCATCCAAAAATACCCCAACCTAATGAGATTGATTTTTGTAAATTTTTATCGTATGATTTTAACAATTCGTAATCCGACGGACCGAAATATAAATTCATTGCATAATTTACTTCACCGTTTTTAAAATCTAACGGAATGCTAGAGTAAAAGTTTTTAGTAAATGTAGTATCAATTTTTTCGTCTTTAACAATGTTTTCAGACTTTAGTTCCACATTATTAAACGGCGTATCTGTAAGTAAAATTGAGGTAAAAAAGTGCTGTTTGTAAGCAATGTAAGTTACATCGTTTTCCTTTGTTTCAGCAACAGATCCTTGTCCTAAATAATCTGTTTTTTTACCATCGTATTCATAAAAAACTTCTGTATAACGATTTTCGTACGAAACCGATTGTTCGTTACGAAACGCTTTTAACTGCCATTGTAAATCTAATGGTGAAGTTGTGTTAACTACCGATTGTAAACCTTGGGTACGAATTCCAAAGTCCATCATGTAATTATCTGGACGTAATACGTAACGGTATTCTAAGTACGAATTTTCTGAAGCTTTTAAGCGCATGCTTAAAACCTGATTATCACCTTCTTTAGTTAATGTAGGTTCGAAAAATAAATCTTGCGTATTTAAAATGCGGTTATCTAACGTTTTAACTTCCATATTTAAAAACGAGTTACCGTCTTTAACTAAAGTAATAGGTTCTTTGGTTTGAAAGTTTTCTTCGTTATTTAAAATAACTTCTTTTAAATATCCTCCTTTGTTAGCAAACTTTAAGGTTAAAACCCCGTTTGAAACTTCGGTTACGGCATCAGTTGCAGATGGTAAAGTTGCGCTGTAAGAAAAAGCACCTAATGTTGCTTGTAAAGCATTTAGTTTGGTTGAATCTGAGGCTGCAGCAACAATATTTTCAGACAATTGTTGTGCTTCGGCAGCTTTAGCTTCAATTTGCTTTTGCTCAACTTCTTGAGCCATTTTTTCACTTTCTTTATTGACGTTGTTATACATCATCCAGATCATTACTCCGGAAATTAATAACAATCCAATAATAGATTTGATGTCAAATTTTTTTTCTTCCATTTAAAAAAATGTTTAATAATCTTGTTTGTAAGCGATTTGCTTATTGGTTTTTGTGCGCAACCGCTGCTGCCACAAAGTTAATAAATAAAGGATGCGGACTTGCCACAGTTGATTTATATTCTGGATGATACTGAACGCCGATAAAGAATGGATGTTCTTTAATTTCGATTACCTCAACCAATCCGGTTTCTGGATTCACACCCGAACAAATTAAGCCAGCAGCTTCTAATTGCTCTTTATATGCGTTATTGAATTCGAAACGGTGACGGTGACGCTCTAAAATATCTGATTGGCCGTAAATTTTATGAGCTAAAGTTCCCGGTTCTAAACTACATTGCCAAGCACCTAAACGCATGGTTCCGCCTTTTTCGGTAACTAATTTTTGCTCTTCCATAATGTTGATTACCGGATAAGCTGTTTGCTCGTTCATTTCGGTTGAATTGGCATTGGCAAAACCTAAAACATTTCTGGCGTATTCTATAACAGCCATTTGCATACCTAAACAAATACCTAAAAATGGAATTTTGTTTTCGCGTGCGTAACGAACCGTTTCTATTTTACCTTCAATTCCGCGACCTCCAAAACCTGGTGCTACTAAAATAGCATCTAAATTAGCTAATTTTTCTGCTACGTTTGCTGCATCAATATATTCAGAATGAATGCTTACAACGTTTACTTTGGTTTGGTTTGATGCACCTGCGTGAATAAAGGCTTCTAAAATAGATTTGTACGAATCTTGCAATTCTACATATTTACCTACTAAACCAATATTTACTTCGTGTTTTGGATTTTTTAAACGTGATAAAAATTCGTTCCAGTTTTTTAAATCTGGTTCAGCCTTTTCTGGTAAGTTTAATTTTTTAAGCGCAACGCGATCTAAACCTTCTTCTAACATTAAATTAGGCACTTCATAAATAGTTCCTGCATCAATAGATTGAATTACGGCTTCTTGTTTTACGTTACAAAATGCTGCTAATTTTTTACGAATATCTAATGATAATTCATGTTCGGTTCTACAAACCAAAATATCAGCTTTAATACCGCTTTCCATTAAAGTTTTAACCGAGTGCTGCGTTGGTTTGGTTTTTAATTCGCCAGCGGCAGCTAAATATGGTACTAAAGTTAAATGGATTACTATTGCGTTTTCTTCGCCTAGATCCCATAATAACTGACGTACAGATTCGATATATGGTAATGATTCAATATCACCAACTGTTCCACCAATTTCGGTAATTACAATATCGTATTCGCCTGTTGTACCCAACAATTGCATACGTTCTTTAATTTCATTGGTAATATGTGGAACAACTTGTACGGTACGACCTAAAAATTCACCACGGCGTTCTTTTTCGATTACCGATAAATAAACACGGCCCGTAGTTACGTTATTTGCTTGTGATGTTGGAACGTTTAAAAAACGTTCGTAATGACCCAAATCTAAATCGGTTTCAGCTCCGTCATCGGTTACATAACATTCACCATGTTCGTAAGGATTTAAGGTTCCTGGATCTACATTAATATACGGGTCAAATTTTTGAATGGTTGTGCGGTATCCTCTTGCTTGTAGTAGTTTAGCTAGGGATGCTGCAATAATTCCTTTTCCTAAAGATGATGTTACACCACCTGTTACGAAAATATACTTTGTATTACTCATTACTATTTAATTATGTTGTGTTGTTGTTGATTTGTATTCGCTACAAAGTAGGCAAAAATACAATTATAATTTTTCATTAAGAAATGAAAAACCTTTTTTAAATATAATTTTATGAACTATTTAAACGGATTAGGATACTGCTGTTTTATTTTACGAATTAAACCTTCTAACCCATTTAATTTTATTTCGTAAACCATCTGGAGTTGTTGCCCTAACTTACCGGCTGGGAAACCTTTATTGTGATACCAAACCACATAATATTCGGGTAAATCTACAAGAAAATACCCTTCGTATTTACCGAAGGGCATTTTAGAATACGCTAATTCAATTAGCAAATTTTTGTCTGTCATTATAACCAATTAATGGTAATATCTTTTTCTATTTTTGGATGTAAACTAAAATGTACTGGGCAAGTAAATGCGGTACGTTCTAAAATAGTTTTGGTTTTCTCATCGGCTGCAATCCCCATATTTAAAACAACTTTAATTCCGGTTACGCGTCTTGGTTCTGTACCCATAATTTTGGTTACATCTGCAGTTGCTCCTGTAAAATCAACTCCTAAAGTTTCGGCTTTAATACCCATAACCGTTAGCATACAAGTTGCTAAAGAATTGGCTAACATATCGGTTGGTGAAAAGGCTTTGCCACGTCCGTGATTATCTGTTGGAGCATCAGTTAAAATAGTTGCTCCTGATTGCAAATGCGTAGATTCGGTACGCAAATTACCTAAATATTTTACTTTAGATGTACTCATAATTATTTTGCTTCTTTAATGGTTAAATCAGTATCATAATACAACAGATAAACACCTTTGTTATGATGGGCACCATCAACATTTACATAATTAAACTTATTTTCTAATTGTTGTGAGGCTGCATTCTCAACCGTACTATGAAATCCGTCTTGATTGTATAAACGTAAAATAGTATCAAAAGTTACATCAAAACCACGAGTTGCAAACTTATTAGGTAATGTATTGTTTTGCGCTTTGTATGTTTTAGCAAAATCGGTAAGTTTTAAACCATTAGCATCGTTGGTTACTGATGGATACAATAGTTTTAATTTAGTTAAATCGGTTAACGGAATTTCGTCAGATTCTAAGATTTCGTTTTTATCTAAAGTAACTAACTGAATATCGTAATCTTTTAACTGATTTAATAAAGTTTTACATGCACTTACTGTTAAGGCAGTACTTTCGGTTTCTAAAATTACAAAGTTAATTCGGCTTTTATCTAATGTTTGTCTGATTTGGTTGGCATCTACCAAGCCATCTGCTTTAATAGGCGCAATTTTAACTGACGGAAAAGATTCGTTGATGTATTTGCGCATGCTGCCCTTTTTCGGATCTACAATAGCAACAATATTTCCGTTTTTAGCATACATATAATCAATCAACGCTTTTTTAACATCTTCAGTACTTGGCATTGATTGGTACAAGTTTGGCATTGGTTTTCCTTTTTCATTAGATAAAGGAGAAACAATTGCTATGGGCTGGTTTGCTAATAAATTAGCTAAGTTTTCTACCTGATTCTGAAAAAATGGTCCAATAACAACATCTGCACGATTAAAACTGCCTTTGTTTACTAAAGATGCAATGTTAGATCCGGTACGGGTTTCTTTAGAATCTAAAACCTGAACTTTAACAGGTAATCCTAATTTTTTAGCTGAATCAATAGCAACCAAAGCGCCCGAATAAAAATCTAACGTCATATTCGCAAAACGATCATTTTTTAGTTGTTCTTGAATAGTAACCGCGCTATTATTACCGTATTTGTCGGTATTAAATGGTAATAACAATACTAAATTTTTGCTAGAATTAGGAGCTAAATTTAAAGTTAAATCGGTAATTGGTTTGTTTACCTGTACCTTATTTCTTGGCATCTTTATAGTCATGCCAGCAATTACACCATTTTCTAATTCCGGATTTAAAGCTAAAAATTCATTTACTGTCAATCCAGAACGTTTATTAAGGCTATAAAACGTTTCTTGCGGTTGTACCACATACTCCGTATATTTTGACCCAATTATCCCTTCATTATTGCCTACTACTGTTTTTGGCATTTTAATAATGGTACCAGACTGTACGCCTTGTGCTACATTTGGGTTTAATTTTAAAAACTCATTTACTGTTAACCCAGATTGTTTGGTTAGGCTATAAAGCGTTTCTTGCGGTTGAATTACATATGTTTCATAAACCACATCATCATCTGCCAACAAATCGGCAACAGATGGCGAAGTTGTTTTAGGCATTTTTATTGTGGTACCTTCTTTAACGCCCGAAGCTAAACTTGGATTTAACTTTAAAAATTCGCTAACAGAAAGCCCTGCTTTTTGAGACAAACTAAATAACGTTTCTTTGGGTTGAATAATATAATTCCCTGCTACATCAGCCGGATTATGTACCGATCCGTATGGCGGAACCTGATCGGTTAAGCGTAGTACAACACCAACTTCTAAATGTTCTTTACCTTTAATTTCAGGATTAAATTTTTCTAGTTCAGCAACCGTTAAATTATACTGACGTGCAATGCCGTATTTTGTTTCTTTAGCACTTACCGTATGGTAAATATTTTTTATAGGATTGTTTTTTACTTTATCTGTTGTTGATTGTGTTGAGGCAGCTGTTTTTACAGGTTTGATGGGTACTTGTTCAACAACCGTGTTTGAATTGGGCTGCCCATTTTTAGTTGGAATAACCAACACAGCACCTGGTTTTAAAACTTCTTTTAAAACTTCTTTATTAGCCAACTGCAAATCTGCTGGGCTAATTTCGTATTTACGAGCAATGCTGTAAACAGTTTCTTTAGGTGCTACAACATGTTTTTTTCCTGTTGTAGAAGCTACTGTTTTGGTTTGCGAAACCGGAACCTTAAGTATTGCATCTAACTGAATACCTTGCGCAGCGCTAGGATTTAATCTGTAAATATCGCTTGCAGAAACATTATATTTTCTGGCAATAGAAGTTACCGTATCTCCTTTTTCAACCTTATGTTCTACCACTTTGTTTTGAGCCAAACTGGTAAACGAACAAAAAACTAAAAAACTAAACGCTAAAACTATATTCTTTTTCATTATACAAAAATAAGGTTAAATAAAAAGTCGTTACAAATTTAATTAATGTAACGACTTAAAAGGTTATTTTTTATAGAATTTTATTATTCCCACTCAATTGTTGCTGGTGGTTTAGAGCTAATATCGTAAACCACACGGTTCACACCTTTAACTTTATTAATAATTTCATTCGAAATATTCATTAAGAAATCATACGGCAAATGTACCCAATCTGCTGTCATTCCGTCGGTAGATTCTACCGCACGCAAAGCAACAACTTTTTCATACGTACGTTCGTCGCCCATTACCCCAACCGAATTAATTGGTAATAAAATAGCTCCTGCTTGCCATACTTTATCGTATAATCCGGCTTTCTTTAATCCTTCAATATAAATTGAATCTACTTCTTGTAAAATAGAAACTTTTTCTGGTGTAATATCACCTAAAATACGAATAGCTAAACCTGGTCCTGGAAACGGATGTCTGCCTAATAAATCGGCATGAATACCTAAAGCAGCTCCTACCCTACGAACCTCATCTTTAAATAACATGCGTAAAGGTTCTACAATTTGTAATTTCATAAAATCGGGTAAACCACCCACGTTATGATGTGATTTAATAGTTGCCGATGGGCCTTTTACTGAAATAGATTCAATAACATCCGGATAAATAGTTCCTTGCGCCAACCATTTAACATCTTCAATCTGATTGGCTTCATCATCAAAAACTTCAATAAATACACGACCAATAATTTTACGTTTTCCTTCCGGATCGCTTTCACCAGCTAATTCTGAAATAAAACGAGAAGATGCATCTACGCCTTTTACGTTTAATCCCATGCCTTCGTATTGCTTAAGCACGTTTTGGAATTCGTTTTTACGTAATAAACCGTTGTTTACAAAAATACAATATAAGTTTTTGCCAATAGCTTTGTTTAATAAAACTGCAGCAACGGTAGAATCTACCCCGCCAGAAAGTCCTAAAACAACTTTATCGTCTTTAATTTTTTCTTTTAATTCAGCAACAATATCGTCAACAAAAGCATTTGGAGTAAAAGTTTGTTGTACGCCTGCAATGCGAACTAAAAAGTTTTCTAATATTTTACTTCCGTCTGTAGAATGGTAAACTTCTGGATGGAATTGAATAGCATAAGTAGTTTCGCCCTCAATGCGGTAAGCAGCATTTTCAACATCTTTGGTTGATGCCAATTTTACCCCATTTGTTGGTAGTTGCTTTATGGTATCGCTATGGCTCATCCAAACTTGTGATCCTTCAGAAACACCTTCAAAAAATAATTCGCCTGCTTCAATGTAAGATAAATTTGTACGGCCGTATTCTCTGATATTAGACGGAGCAACTTCTCCACCCGAAAAATGAGCTAAATATTGCGCACCGTAACAAACAGCTAACAAAGGTTTTTTGCCTCTAATTTGAGATAAATCTGGTTGTGGCGCATCTTCTGCACGAACAGAAAATGGGCTTCCTGAAAGAATTACAGCGTTATAAGCCGACAAATCACTTGGGATTTGATTGAAAGGGAATATTTCGCAGAAAATATTTAATTCGCGAACCCTGCGCGCAATTAACTGAGTATATTGCGATCCAAAATCTAAAATAAGTACGTTGTGTTGCATGCGCAAAAATAGTCATTATTTAATATTTTAGAAATTTATAAGCAACAATTTTAAATCACTTCAGTATATTTCTGAATAAAAAATTTTACATTCGCACTATGATGCAAACAAACGATTATTTAAACTTAAAAAAACAATTAACTACTACAAAAAAAGTAGTTATTATTCCACATAGAAACCCAGATGGCGATGCCATGGGATCCACTTTAGGCTTGTACTTTTTTCTTAAAAAATTAAACATTGATGCAACGGTTATTGCTCCTAACGATTTTCCGGAATTTTTAGCTTGGTTGCCCGATGCAAACAAAACCGTTATTTATGAAAACACACCCGAAAAAGCTTCTAAAATTTTAGACGAAGCTGAGTTAATTTTTACTTTAGATTTTAATGCTTTTCACAGAACTGGTGATGTAATGGGGCAAAAATTAGCTACCTTACAACAACCTTTTGTTATGATTGATCATCATGAATTACCAGATCCGTATGCAACTTATATGTATTCGGATACCAGCATGAGTTCAACCTGCGAAATGGTTTATCATTTTATCAGCAATTTAGGATATGAAAACATGGTTGATTACAACATAGCAACTTGTTTATATACCGGAATTGTTACCGATACAGGCTCGTTTCGTTTTCCAAAAACAACAAGTACCACGCACCGTGTGGTAGCCAATTTAATTGATAAAGGAGTTGAAAGTGATTTTGTTTTTAACAATTTATACAATAATAGCACATATGCACGTTTACAATTGTTAGGCAAAGCCCTGCAAAACTTAACGCTTTTACCAGAATATCATGCCTCGTACATAACCTTAACTCAAGATGAACTAAATCAGTTTAACTTTGAAAAAGGAGATACCGAAGGTATTGTAAATTATGGCCTGCAAGTAAAAGGTATTAATTTAACAGCTATTTTTATAGAAAATAAACAAGAAGGCATTATTAAAATTTCATTCCGTTCTCGTGGTGATGTAGATGTTAATGCTTTTGCACGTGCTCATTTTAATGGTGGCGGGCACATTAATGCGGCAGGCGGTAAATCTGTTGACAACATGGAACAAACCGTTAAAAAATTTATTACTATTTTAGAGTCAACAAAATAAAAATAATGAAAACATCACATTTTTATTCTATATTTTTACTTGCTATTTTTATCACTTCGTGTAATAATGTACAAGAAGCCAGATATCCTATTTCTCAAACTTCTTCTCAATTTTTAGACGAATCTATTGCTCGAAATAAAGTAATTATTAATTCGGAAGAACAAACGTTTGAGAATATGTTTAAACAAGATACAGCCAACGTTTACATTCCGTCAACCAAAGGTTTTTGGTTTAAATACGAAACTAAAGTAGAAGAAAATTCTGCATTACCGGTTCGTGGTGATATTGTTTTATACGATTATGAAGTTTACGACATTAACGGTTCTATTATTTATACAAAAGAAGAAACACAACCGCAACGTTATTTGGTAGATAAAGAAACCATAATGACGGGCTTACGTTACGGCATCAAACAACTAAAACAAGGAGAAGAAGCTACGTTTTATTTTCCTTCGCACATTGCGTATGGCTATCACGGAGATAACAAAAGCATCGGAACCAACGTACCGCTTATTTGTAAAGTAAAAATCAATCAAATTATAAAATCAAACTAATCACATTATAAATGAAAACAATGAATGCAATCTTACTATCACTTGTTACCTTTTTTATGTCGTGCACCACAAGTTCGCCTACTGCTAAGTTAGAAGACGGATTGTATGCCGAAATTAAAACCAATAAAGGAACTATTGTTGCTGAATTATTTTACCAACAAACCCCTGTTACAGTGGCTAACTTTGTAAGTTTAGCAGAAGGAAAAAACAAATTTGTTTCTACCGAGTACAAAGGAAAAAAATATTACGATGGCGTTAAATTTCACCGCGTAATAAATGATTTTATGATTCAAACCGGAGATCCATCAGGTACCGGAAGTGGTTCACCAGGTTACAAATTTAAAGACGAAATTGTTGAAGAATTAAAACACAGCGATGGCGGATTTTTATCTATGGCCAATGCAGGACCGGGTACAAACGGATCGCAATTTTTTATTACTCATAAAGCAACGCCATGGTTAGACGGCATGCATACCGTTTTCGGAAAAGTTGTTGAAGGAATGGATGTAGTAAATGCTATTAACCAAGGTGATGAAATTGAATCGGTAAAAATTATTGCTAAAGGTTCATCAGCTAAAAAATTCAAAGCAGATAAAGTTTTCGAAAAATATTTTAACGATTTTGCTAAAGCTCAAAAAGAAGAAGAAGAGCGTAACGCAAAAGTAATTGCAAGTAAAAAAGCATTAATTGAAGAAGCTAAAGTAAAAGGTACTAAAACACAATCAGGATTAATTTACTATGTAGTAAAACAAGGAGATGGAGAAAAACCTGCATACGGCCAAAATGTAAATGTAAATTATGCCGGATATTTTGATGATGGTAATTTATTTGATACCTCGTGGGAAGATGTTGCTACCGAATACAACCAATTAGATCCGCGCCGTAAAGCTGCTGATGCATATGCACCAATTCCATTTAAATATGGTGATAAATCAGGTTTGATTCCTGGTTTCATTGAAGGGATTGAAAACATGAATTTTGGCGACAAAATTATGGTTATAATTCCTCCGTATTTAGGTTATGGCGAACGTGGTGCTGGCGGAGTTATTCCTCCAAATGCAACTTTAATGTTTGAAATGGAATTATTAAAATAACAAAAAATCTCGAGCGTTGCTCGAGATTTTTTGTTTTACATCTATAATAAACTACCTTTAATCTAAAACAAAAATAACTTTATACGTTTACAAGTAAAGTGCTGTTTATAAATTTAATAGTAAACAAACCATATAATTTTTCCGAAAACTGTTTTTTAATTACAAGCTAAAAATACAGTTTTATTATTTTCTCGTAAATTGAAAAAGGACAACTAGCTACAAGTTAGTTGTCCTTTTTTTATTTTTTAAACTTCCAAACAAAGTTATCCGACTTGTCAATGGTAGCACCAAGTTCTACACAAATAATTTCTTCATATTCAGCAACCAAGGTTAACCAATTTTTTTCATTAAACAAACGCGTCATGGTATCAATATCATCTTCTTCCCAAATCGGCATGCCTTTGGCAGTTAATTCTTTTTTAACTTTTTCTGCATTTTCATTAAACAGCTTAATTCCGCTTAATTCTAACTTAGGATGCGTACAAATAACGTAGCCAAATTTAAAATCTTCGTCAGCATAAAAAGTTAATCGTGCTTTGTAGGCGTTGTACAAATAAACTTTGTTTCCATCTTCATCTTCAAAAGCTTTATTAGGTTTACCCAAAACTTGCTCTACATCTTTAGTTTTCATTCCAAAAACCAAATCGCCAATTCCAATTGCCGGAAGTACTTTCATTTTACTAACTTTTATTGTATTTTTATAAAGGCAAAGGTACACAAGTACTTTGTAATTTAAATCACTTCAAAAATATTTATTTGGTATAATTTATCTAAAAAATGCTAGCAACAAAACAATTTTATAGTTTACTGGTTATTGGCTGTTTGTTAGGTTGGGCATGGGTTTTAATACATGTGTTTCAGGTTACAGATTCTGGTACTTCATTACAAGTTTGTCTTTTACAAAAAGCAACAAACTTACCTTGCGCATCGTGCGGAACCACGCGCGGAGTTTCAGCATTTTTTTCTGGTAACATAGTGCAAGCCTTTTTACACAATCCGCTATCTTTATTTATAAGTTGTTGCTTACTTATATTACCTGTTTTTTTATTAAAAGATGCTGTTTCAAAAAAAAAACAGCTTTATCGGGCGTATCTTAACTTTAATTTAAACCGAACTTTTTGGATAATTGGTCTCACAATATTTATATTGTGTTGGACTTGGAATTTATACAAGCATTACAACCAACTCGCCTTTTAATCGAATAAAAAAATTAATAAATTTGTTAAAAATTTAAACATGGAAAATTTAAAAAATCAAAACGCTATAATTACTGGCGGTGGACGTGGTTTAGGTAAAGCTACAGCTATTGCTTTTGCAAAAGAAGGAATTAACGTTGCTATTACTGGCCGAAACGAAAATAATTTAAAAGAAACGGTTGCTGAATTACAAGCTTTAGGTGTAAAAGCAACTTATGCCGTTTTTGACATTGCAAATTACGAAGAAGTAAAAGCTGGAATTGCTAAAATTGTTGCCGAATTTAAAACGGTTGATATTTTAGTAAATAATGCAGGAGTTGCTCAGTTTGGAACTTTATTAGAAATGGATCCGAAAACTTGGACGGATATTATTAACACAAACTTGTTAGGTAGTTATTATGTAACGCACGAGGTTTTACCGCATATTATTGCTAACGGACAAGGTGATATTTTTAATGTTTCGTCAACAGCAGGATTAAGCGGTAATGCAGGAACATCGGCTTATTCAGCTTCAAAATTTGGTTTAATTGGTTTATCAGAATCAATATTGCGTGAAGTTAGAAAGCACAACATTCGTGTTTGTACATTAACGCCATCAACCATTGCTTCTGACATGTCAAAAGAATTAAACTTAACAGACGGAGATCCAGAAAAAGTACTTCAACCAGAAGATTTTGCAGAACTTTTAGTAGGTACCTTAAAACTACCACGCCGCGCCTTATTAAAATCGGCAGCTATTTGGTCTACAAACCCTTAATAAAAAAATGCGATACAACAGTTGTATCGCATTTTTTTATTATTTTTACAGCAACCCAATTAGTTTTATTATGAAAAAACGCTGTTTACCTGCCCTACTATCAACCTTAATTTGTTTAGGAATTATTTTTGTGGGCGCAAATGTTTTAAAAATATCAATAGAAACTCAAATTACCTGGAAAATATATGCTTCGGCAATTTCTTTACTTCTATTTAGTTGCATCATTGCGCTAAACATTCTCACAATAAAAAAGTTAAGATGTTTATAATACTAAAGGTTATCTATTGCAGATAACCTTTTTTGTTTATTAATCTATATTATTTTAATTCAAAAATAAAGTACGTAAATTAGTGAAACTAAATTTTTAATCTATGGAATTAGGAATATCAATGTTTGGAGATATGCAATATAACCTTCAAACTGGCGAAAAAGTACCTGCACAACAACGATATAAAGAAATGCTAGAACAAGTTAAATTAGCCGATCAGGTTGGTTTAGATTATTTTGGTATGGGCGAACATCACCGTGAAGATTACAGCGTAACTTCACCACAAATGTTTTTAGCTGCTGCTGCCAGCATTACTAAAAATATCAGATTAGGAAGTGCTGTTTCTGTAATCAGTTCTTCTGATGCGGTGCGTTTGTACGAAGATTTTGCAACTTTAGATAACATTTCTAACGGCCGTGCCGAACTTATGGCTGGACGTGGAAGCTTTATAGAGTCGTTTCCGTTGTTTGGTTACAATTTAGACGATTACGATAATTTGTTTGAAGATAAATTGATGCTTTTGTTAGAACTAAACAAAACCATTAACGGCAAAATAAATTGGAACGGGCGTTATACCCAAAACTTAGTAAATCAGGAAATTTTTCCGAAACCGGTACAAAAAGAAATTCCGATTTGGATTGCTGTTGGCGGAACCGTTTCTTCAGTACGCCGAGCAGCTTTATTAGGTTTACCTATTACTTATGCCATTATTGGCGGGTTACCGATTAACTTTAAACCGCTAGTAGATTTTTATAAAACCGAATATTTAAACGGGCCATCCAGCCGATAAAATGCAGGTTTGCATCAATTCGCATGTTTTTGTTGGCGAAACGTCTAAAATTAGGGATGTTTATTATCCGTATTACTCTGCACAAATGGATCGTATTGGTAAAAGTCGTGGTTGGGCTCCTTTTACAAAAGAAGCGTTTGAAAATACTGCACGACCAGAAGGTGCTTATTTTATGGGTGATCCGAACGAAGTGATTGATAAAATTTTAGCCCAACACGAATATTTTGGACATACCCGTTTTACTGGTCAAATGGATGTTGGAGCACCAAGCCATGATTTAATCATGAAATCGATCGAATTGTTTGGTGATAAAGTTGCACCAGCCGTTAGAAAAGCACTTAATAAATAAAATGAAAATAAACCCCAAGTTAAAACAAATTTTATGCATTTGGTTGGGCTTGTTTCCAACCTCGATTTTAATAAACTATTTATTAGCCGAATGGCTTTTAGATTTTCATCCAACCATTAAAATTTTAATAACAACGGCTATTATTGTACCCATTATGGTTATGGTTATGATTATGATTCCGTTATCGGTTAAAATAGTTTCTAAATGGTTAAAATAATACAACATGTCAAAACTTTTTAGTTCCTTACAAATAAACAACAGCATCCAATTACAAAATCGAATTGTTGTAGCACCCATGTGCCAATATTCGGCAGATAATGGCTATGCCAACAATTGGCATTTGATGCATTTAGGACAATTTGCGGCTGGAAAAGCTGGTGCTATTATTCAGGAAGCAACAGCAGTAGCTCCAGAAGGACGTATTTCTTATAAAGATTTAGGTTTATGGGAAGATGGTCAAATAACGAAATTAGCCGAAATTAATGCCTTTATAAAAGCACAAGGTTCAGTTCCGGGTATTCAATTGGCTCACGCGGGTCGTAAAGCATCAACAAACTTGCCTTGGTTGGGCCGCGAACAATTTGCACCAGAACATGAAAACGGATGGCAAACCGTTGCGCCATCTGCGTTGGCTTTTCATCCTTCAGATTACACACCAAAAGCAGTAACCGAAAGTGAAATTACAACCTTAGTTGATCAATTTAAACAAGCAGCAGTACGTGCTGTAAAAGCCGGTTTCGAAATTATCGAAATTCACGGAGCGCATGGATATTTAATTCATCAATTTTTATCGCCATTAAGCAACCAACGTACTGATAAATATGGTGGATCTTTTGAAAATAGAATTCGTTTTACGCTTGAAGTTGTTTCAGCCATAAAATCGGTTTTAACAACACAATCGCTTTGGATCAGATTATCTGCTACCGATTGGGTAGATGGCGGATGGAATTTAGAAGAAACCATTGCTTTGTGCAAAATTTTAAAACAACAAGGTGTTGAAGTTTTTGATATTTCTACCGGAGGATTAGATAGAAATCAAAAAATTGAGGTACATCCTAATTACCAAGTTCCTTTTGCCGAAGCGGTAAAAAACCAAGCACAAGTAATTACAGGTGCCGTAGGTTTAATTACCAAAGGCAAACAAGCCGAAACAATTTTAGAAAACCAACAAGCCGATTTTATTTTAATTGGTCGCGAATTTTTACGCAATCCGCATTTTGTTTACCATTGTGCTACCGAATTGCGAGTTAATTTACCATGGGCTAACCAATACGAACGCGGTAAAGAATAATGTTAGATTTACAAAACATACATCATATCGCTATTATTTGTTCGGATTACGAAAAATCTAAAAAATTTTATACCGAAGTTTTAGGTTTACAAATTGTGCGCGAGGTTTACCGAGAAATTCGAGAATCGTATAAATTAGATTTAGCTTTAAACGGGCAATATGTAATTGAGCTTTTTTCGTTTAAAAATGTTCCACCCAGATTGTCGTTTCCAGAAGCTTGTGGTTTACGCCATTTGGCCTTTTCGGTTACTCATTTACAAGATGCGTTAAAACAATTGGATCAACTGCAAATTGCACACGAAGGCATTCGAATCGATCCGCATACCGATAAAAAATTTACTTTTTTTTCTGATCCTGACGGATTACCGATTGAATTGTACGAAATATAAAAAAATCCAAACCTTAAGGTTTGGATTTTTGTTTTAAAATAAGCTGAGCTGTTTTTCAGGAAATCGTAAATGCAAGCCAAATGCTGCATTCAATCTTTGAATAAAGTGCGTTGCCAACAAAGGCGATTCAACTTCAATATTTTGATGTATAAAAAAATACAACTTGTTTAGTCCTGCTTTTCTCCAGGTAACAAGTAAATCAATCCAATCATTCAATCGGTCGTAATCCGAAGGATGATTGGCCCCTACATAACGTACAAATGCCGTATCGGTAGTTAATAGCATGTGCAACATATCTCGGCGGCCGGCTGTATCAACAATAATATTGGTTGCGTTGTATTGCTGCAATAAATTGGTGAATGAATTAAAAATATTCGCATCTGCAAACCATTCTTCATTTCTTACTTCAACCGCTAAAGGTATTTGCGTTGGAAATTGATATAAAAAATCAGCCAATCTGTTTACATCTTTAGGTTTAAAATTTTCATGCATCTGCAAAAAGCTCATGCCCAATTTGTTTTCAAAATTCGCTATGGCATTGGTAAAGTTTAAAACGGTTTCGTTTACATTTTGCAAACGGTTATAATGGCTAATGCTTTGCGGTATTTTAGGAAAAAATTTAAAATCAGTCGGAACTTTATCACGCCAAGTTATTACCTGATTTACAGATGGTGATTGATAAAACGTAGCATTTAACTCGATGCTATTAAACTGCATGGCATAATACGTTAATTCGTCTTTTACGCCTTTAGGATAAAATCCTTTTAAATCATTTTTATTCCATTTCGCACAACCCACGTAAACCTCAAATGGCGTTTCAGAATTTTGAGTTTGTTGCAACACATCAAAAGTTTTAGGATGCGTGACTGGTAATTTAAAAGATATTAAACTAGGATCAGGAACTTGGCCGAACTTCATAACAAAACGTTTTATTACACACAAATATAAGATGCTTTAGCTTATAACCTGCTTATTTTATATAAATGTTGTAGCTTTGCAGGCTTAAAACAATACGAATGAATAAAGGATTAATAGCTTTAGCTTTTGGTGGTTTAGCCATCGGAATGACTGAGTTTACCATGATGGGGATTTTAGAAGTTGTAGCAACCGATTTACAAATAAGCATACCAAAAGCCGGTAATTTTATTGCTTTATACGCTTTAGGCGTTGTGGCTGGCGCGCCAATTTTGGTTTTATTTTCTAGCAAGTTTCCACCCAAAAAAGTACTTCTATTTTTAATGTTGTTGTTTTTTGTGTTCAATGCTTTGTTTAGCATTGCTCCGGAATATTATACGTTATTAACAGCACGTTTTTTATCTGGTTTACCACACGGAGCTTTTTTTGGCGTAGGAACGGTAGTTGCAGCACGATTAGCAAAGCCAGGAAAGGCCGCACAAGCCATTTCTATTATGTTTACCGGAATGACGCTTGCAAATTTAGCTGGGGTGCCATTAGGTACTTATTTAGGGCAAGAATATTCTTGGCGCTTAACTTACGGAATTATTTCGTTATTAGGATTACTTACCATGTTAGCTATTCATTTTTGGTTACCCGATTTAAAAAACGAAAGCAAACCTTCTGCCATATTCAGCCAATTGGATTTCTTTAAAACAAAAGTTGCTTGGTTACTAATGGCAATTATTTCTATCGGTACAGGGGGATTATTTGCTTGGATCAGTTATATTTCTCCTATGGTAACTAAAGTTTCAGGCTTAACCGAATCTCAAGTTCCTATTATCATGATATTAATTGGTTTAGGTATGTTTTTTGGTAATTTATTAGGCGGAAAAGTTTCTGACACGGTTTCACCAACCAAGGCAGCAATTGGCTCGTTTAGTGCAATGGCATTAATTTTAGTTGTGGTTTACTTTACTGCTCATAGCAGCACCATGGCTTATGTCATGGCATTTATTACCGGAATGATTGCTTTTACCATTGGCCCACCGTTACAAATGATGCTAATTACAGCAGGTAAAGGTTCTGAAACTTTAGCTGCCGCTGCAGGACAAGCAAGCTTTAATTTAGGAAATACCTTTGGCGCCTTTTTTGGAGGTATACCAATTACCTTAGGTTTTGCCTACAATTCGCCACCGCTAATTGGGGTTGGCATGGCAACCATTGGCGCCTTATTGGCTGTGGTATTTTTAATAAAATACAGTGCTAAAAAAGCATAAAAAAAAGAGCAGTTTATTCTGCTCTTTTTTGTTTTCGTAAAACTTGGTTTAGGTTTTTAGACTTATATATTTTTCCTTGATCTGTAATAAATAAACCAGCGTAATTAGGATATTTTTGCAATAAAAACTTGCCAGCATCTAATCCTAAAACCATAATGGCCGTGCTAAATGCATTTGCTTTTTCGGCTGATGGACCAACAACAGTAACGCTTGTTAAACCTGTACTTGGCCATCCGGTTTTTGGATTTATAATATGGGAGTACCTTTTTCCATCAATAAATAAAAACTTTTGGTAATCACCAGATGTGGTAACTGATGTAGTATGTAATTGAAATACAGCTGCCCATTTATTGCGCTTGGTTGGATTGGTTATGCCAATTTTCCAATATTTAGCAGCTAATGGATGGCCTAAGGTAGCTAAATCTCCAGAAGCATCAACAATGCCAGCCTTTACGTTACGTTGTTTTAAAACTTCACGTCCTTTATCGGCAGCGTAACCTTTACCAATTGATCCGAATCCAATTTTCATACCGGGATATTTTAGAAAAATAGTTGTATCCGCCGGGTTTAAAATTATATTTTGGTAACCAACTTTAGCAATTGCATTTTTAATGGCTGCATCGCTTGGTAATTCATCCATATAATCATTAAAATCCCATATTTTTTCCATGGCAGCAAAGCTAATATCAAAAGCACCTTGTGTTATTTTGGAATACTGAATGGCACGCTGCGTAAGCTCAAAAACTTCCCAATCAACTTTTATTGGTTGTTTACCAGCCATTTGATTTACTTGTGAAACTTGTGACGCAGGAATCCAATCTGAAATAAGATTTTCGATACGAACAATTTCTGTAATAACCGCATTTACATTTTCTGTGGCAATGGCATCGTTTTCAGAAACCACGGTTATTTGAAATTTGGATCCCATTAAAATCGTATCACGAACTTGGGTTACTTGTGCCCATCCGGATTGCATAAACAAAAAAAATAATATCCAAAAACAATTTTTCATACTTAATAACAATCGGTTAAAAATTGGTTGTTTGCTACATAAGTTGCAAATGGTTGTATGTTTTGTTCAGAACAAACTTGTTCTAAAACCAATTCTACATCCCGTTGCATAGCTAACGCACCGCAAATCATGATAACACCACCGTTATTTAAAATTGATGCAATTTGTACCGCATCTTTTTTAATTAAATCCATAACATATGTTTTTTCGGCTTCGCGAGAAAAAGCAAATTGTACGGTTTTTAATTTATTTAACGAGCTATTATGCTGCATAAATTGCTGATAAAATGCAGTGGTTTCATTGTTATATCTAAAACCTGCATAAAGATGCGTTTCAATCGCTTTATCGTTTTCATCAATCATGCCTAAAAAAGGAGCAATTCCGGTTCCATTTGCAATTAAAACAACTTGCTTTGCGGTTTGCGGAAAATGAAAATTAGCATTTTTAACTAAACGCGCTTTTATGGTTTGATTGACTTGTAATTGATATAAAAACTGAGAACCTAACCCAAATTCGTGCAATTTTACCACCAACTGCAATTGTCCGTTAACTTTACCGATAGAATACAAACGTTCGCGGTAATCGTTAGCTGGATAAACAGCTAATAAATCGCCCGATTTAAATTTCTGTTTGGTTTGTAAAGCAACGGTAAAAGTTGTATCGTTTGCAAAAACGGTAGATGTAGCCAGTACTTCAAAAGGTTTGGTTTTAGGCATTTCTATGGCATAAAAATCGGGAGATGCATATAATTTATAGCGAGAACCTTCATTAAAAGCTTTAACCCATTGTGCAAATTCAATAGGTGATTTGTCATTCACAGTAAAAACAGGTAACAATGGTTTGGCCCAATTTTGTTGCGCTAACAATGCATCAACTTTATAAGCAAAAGCACAGAATTCTTTATAAGCTTTAGATCCAAAACCAACCACCGTATATTTGACAGTTGCATTTTGGGCGGTATTTGCGATTAACTTTTCGAACTTTTTAGCATTGCTTGGTGCCTCACCCATACCATAAGTTGATGTAAAAAAAACAAAATGCTTGGCTTTAGCAAAGGTTTGATATTCGTTAAAAACAGCGATATAAGCTTTAATATCTTGATTGATTAATTGCGTAAATATTTTGTTTGCAAAAGTTAGGGTTGAACCATTTTCTGAACCAACAAACAAAACAATTTCTGCTTCATCTACCGAAATGCTATTTTTTACCAATTTGGTTTTGGTACGTTTGTAGGTAATTACAAAGCCAGACCAAATAAAAAAGATAATGTTTATTGAAGCAATGCCCAAAATAATAGCCCAAATGCTATTTGTACGCCCGGTATGCAAATCTAAACTGAATTGCTGAAAAATTTCTGCTTTAGCAATTGGTTTAGTTTGTACAATATTTCCTGAATATTGGCTGATTAAAACTTCTTGATCTGTAAGTTTTATTTTGTAAAATTCTTCAGGATCTTCCATAAAAGGAAATTCAATTTTCTGAACTTCACTTAATTTTATGTTTTTAAAAGCCGGAAAGTTTTGAACATCCATCGGATCTTCAATCGATTCAACAAGCAATTCAGAAGCTTCTTGTGATGCAACCATCGGAATCATTTCAAAACGCAACATAAACAAATATGTTCCGGTTAAAGAAATAATTAAAATAGGAATTAGCAACAAACGCCCAGCAAACACGTGATAATATTGAGCAAAAAATTCTTTAGTTATTTTATTAAAAAAGTTTTTAATGCTTTGCTGGCGCTTAATAATTAATATCGTACCCGAAAAAGCGATTAAAAACAATAAAAACGAAACAAAACCAATAATAAAACGGCCCGTTTCGTGTAAAAATAACGAACGATGTAAAGAAGTAATCCACTGAAAAAATTCGGATTGTTGTTGGGGTTTACCCAAAACCTCACCCGTTTCTGGATTTATAATATGCGTATAATCATTACCATCGGCATCAAAACCTTGAATGGTTACAAATTGATTTTCATCAATCGATAAATCTAAAATTTCATCATATTGTTGCTTTAAAACCGGAACAACCTGGTTTAAAGTTAATTGATTGAAGTTTGAAGATTTGTAAGCTGCCGATTTTTCGATAACCGGTTCTAATGATAAAATGGCTCCAGTTACTGAAGCCATTAATATGAATAAAAAAGAGAATACAGCTAAAATTAAATGGGCTAAACGCCAAATTGACGTAGTCATAAAAATTAATTGGCTTTAGTTAACTTAACGTATCTAATGTATCCGTTTCCATCTGTTTTTTGTGTAATACCTGCTGTAGTTAAAGGAATTTCTACATCGGTTACAAAATAATCTTTGTCCTCAACTGCCGATTCAAAACGTAATTTATAGCCTTTATCTAACTTACTTTCATCCAGGTTAAAAGTTGTTAAACTACGATTACCTGCAGCAATAGAAGCTCCAGTAATTCCGTTTAATTTTTCTTTTTTCTTTTTATTAAACTTGTCCCATTCTTTAAAACCGTTGTACCATTGCTTATCAGGGCCCATCATGTACAACGTTTCTTCGTAATTTCCTTTTGGATCAATTAAAGAAACAACTACATAAGCTTCTAAACCTTGGTAATTGGTCATTTGTAACATGCATTTGTATTTAGCTGTTTGTGCAAAAGCTGTGATTGAGCTAGCAAATACAAATAAAACTAGTAAAATATATTTATTGGTAATTTTCATTATTGGTAAAAATTGTAATTATTTTAAAAACTCGATGTTTACGTTGTTTGCTTTAAATGATTCGTTTTCTGAAGCAATGTCATAAACCGTTTCGTCAAAATCGGTTAAAACATCTTTTTTAGCACCATGAGCCAATAAGTATTTTAAAATACTATCGTTTTGCCCCATCATAGCAGCTTTATGTATAGGTGTTAAACCTTGATCATCTTTTGCGTTGATATCGATTTGAAAACCTTCTAACATTTTTAAAAGTTCCATATCATTTTTTACAACCGCAGCATGATATAAAGATGATCCGTCAGCTAACGTTGCTGTAAAATCAACTCCTTGATTTTTTAGAATATTTAATTTCTGAACAAATTCGTCTGAATTTTGTCCCGGGCGAGGTTTTTGATAAGCTTGAACTAAAGCAAAAGCTAAATTACCGTCTTTCGTAACAACATCTGCATTTGCTCCTTTTTCTATTAAAAAAGTAATAACTTCTGGTGTACTTTTTTGAACCGCAGCATAAAGTGCTGTTTCACCTTTATTATTTGCAGCATTAATATTTTTAGTTCTAGCTAAAATTTGTTGTACTGTAGCCAAATCTTTAGCACCAGCAGCAACCATTAAAACGTTATCACCAGCTTTATCTACCGCATTTACATCAACTTTTTTAGTTATGAAATAGGCAATTATTTCTTGTTGATTTGGTTTTTTAGCTAAATGATGTAAAACTGTTTCTCCGTTTTCGCCAACTGCTTTAGGTTTAACTTTAGCTTTATTTACTAAATATTCAAAAGTTTCTAAATTATTGTTATGAAAACGAGCTCCTTGTGCTGCAAAAATAAGTGCGTTTTGCGTAGGTTTAACACCTTGTGCTAACAAGTTATTCATAATTTCGATGTTGCCATTACGAGCAGCATAATCAAAAGCTGTACGACCTAAATCGTCGGTATCTTTTATATTTAATCCTTTAGAAATAAAATATTCTTTTAATTTTAAATCCTGATCTTGCGGAATTGCTAACATTAATACGGTAGCACCACCGTTGTATTTTTGAGTAGGTTTTATACCTGCGTTAAAAAACAGTTCGTAAACGTCTGTGTTTTTCTGACCGTTTGAAGCAGCAAACGCAACTGGTGTTGCCCCTTTATCGTCAGTACGATTAATATCAGAACCTTGTTCTATTAAATATTTAACTAATTCTACATTACCTTTGCTTGCAGCCCAGTGAATGTACAAACGGCCATCGTGCGTAGTTTTGCTAACCGCATTACCCGGTTGGTTTATTAAAAATTTAATAACTTCTAAATCGGCACCATTATTAATTGCCATACTAACCACATCGTGATTGCCCCCATTTGCTTCGCTTGGATTATTGCCTTTAGCAATTTGATCTTGAACTAAAGATAAGCTTGGATTTTCTTTCCAGAAATTTCCGTTTAAAAGGATGTTATTTTGAGCTTTTGCAAAGAAAGAAGCAATTAAAAAAGCAGCGATAAATATTCTTTTCATAATGTATAAATGCAAATTTAGTTTAATACTGATTTTATTTAGATTAAATCTTAATTAAGGCCAAATATAAGAGGATTAATTTAATCTGCAAAGAATTTTAAAGAATATTAACGTGAATAACTTACAAAAAAAGGGCTGTACTACGTACAGCCCTTGGATTATTTTGCAACATTACTTAAAAACATTTGTTTAGTTTTTTCTAAATCATAATGTGAAGATTTATCGGTGGTATTTTCTAATTCTACTGATGAAATTACATTTAAAACCTGATCATTTGAATCTAATACAAAGAAAAACGGATATCCCATTTTCTTCCCTTCTGGTGCGTATTTTTCAAAAATTGCTTCGTTTTTATTTTCTTTAGAGTAATTTAAATGGTAATAAATAAAATTATCATCTACAATCTGTTTTAATTCTGGTGTTTTTTGTAAATAATCGTTAAAACGCAAACACCAAATGCACCAATTTCCTCCTGCTTGTACAAAAACATTTTTACCTTCTGCTTTAGCTTGTACTAGCAATTCGTTAATTTTAGACTGCGCATCTTCCTGATCATCATAAGGTTTTGCCAATGCATCACGTTCTTTTTGACGTGCCTCTTTTACTAATGCAATTGAATCTTTTTGCGCAACAGTTAATGTATCATTTTCAGTTACTACCTGATCGGTAACCGATTGTTTTTTACAGCTAATGATAAGCAAAGCTATAACAAAAAAACTTGCTAAAAGTTGAATCTTTCTCATATTTTTATTTTTGATAAATTTAAAAATTGTAAGTTATAAAACAAAAAAAGAACGTAACGCATGTTACATTCTTTAAAAAAATCTATACTACATATTATTTTTTTGGAGCATATTTTAATAACAATTGTTTGGTTTTAGTAAAATCATAGTAAACATCTTCATTATCAGACGCAACAGTTTCTGAGGAAATAATATCTAAAACATCACCATTACCGTTTATAATGAAGAAAAACGGAAATCCGTAATCTCGTCCATGTGGCGCATATTTTTCGAAAACCGCATCATTTTTATTTTCTTTAGAATAATTTAAATGATAATATAAATAATTGTTTTCGATAATTTGTTTTAACTGCGGCTGCTTATTTAAAAAATCAGTAAAACGCAAACACCAAATACACCAATTTCCACCAGCTTGTACAAAAACATTTTTGTTTTGAGCTTTAGCCAATTGAATTAATTCTGTCAGTTTAGCCTGAGCATCTTCTTTTTCATGGTAAGGTTTAGGTAAATGAAGCATATCTTCTTTAGCCTTTTGCATCAAAGCAAATGTATCAATCACCTTAACAGGAACAGAATCCGTAGTAGATGTATTTTTTTTACTTGCATTATTGGTACAGCCAACCATAAAAATTAGCAAAATAGCAGCAATTACAAAGTATATTTTTTTCATTTGTATTGATTTGTTTAACACAGCATATAAATATACAGCATTCGCAAATAGTAAAACATTTTGCTTTTGGCTTTTCGATAAAAGCTCATATAAATTAGACAAAATAAAAAAGCCACCCGAAAACGGATGGCTTTTTCTATTAGGAATGAAAAGATTAGTTATTATCTTTTTCCATTTTTGCTTTTAATTCAGCTAAAGCATCAATATCACCTAAAGTAGTTTTTTCTACAGCATTTGTGTTATTGTTGTTAGAAGATTTTTCTTCTTGAGCTTTAACATTTTTTTCTTCTTCCTCACGGAAAATAGCAGTGTGAGAAGCAACTACACGTTTGAATTCTTTATTGAATTCAATTACTTTGAAATCAGCAACATCACCTTTTTTCAATTTCTTACCGTCTTCTTTTTCTAAGTGACGAGTAGGAATGAAAGCAACGATATCGTCACCAAACTCAACAGTAGCACCTTTATCAACTACTTCAGAGATAGCTCCGTTGTGGATTGTTCCAACAGCAAAAGCTTCTTCATATTTATCCCATGGGTTTGGAGTAGTTTGTTTGTGACCTAAAGATAATTTACGACCTTCAACGTCTAATTCTAAAACAACTACGTCTAATTTATCACCTACAGAAACAAACTCAGATGGGTGCTTAATTTTCTTAGTCCAAGATAAGTCAGAAATGTAAACTAAACCGTCAATTCCTTCTTCTAATTCTACGAAAATACCAAAGTTAGTAAAGTTACGAACTGTACCTGTATGTTTAGAACCTACTGGGTATTTTTCAGCAATATTATTCCAAGGATCTTGAGTTAATTGTTTGATACCTAAAGACATTTTACGATCTTCACGATCTAATGTTAAGATAACAGCTTCTACTTCATCACCAACTTTTACGAAATCTTGAGCAGAACGTAAATGTGTAGACCAAGACATTTCAGAAACGTGAATTAAACCTTCAACACCTTCAGCAACTTCAATAAAAGCACCGTAGTCAGCTAAAACAACTACTTTACCTTTAACTTTATCACCAACTTGTAAGTTAGCATCTAAAGCATCCCAAGGATGAGCGTTTAATTGTTTTAAACCTAATTGGATACGTGTTTTCTCATCATCAAAATCTAAGATAACAACGTTTAATTTTTGGTCTAATTCTAAAACTTCAGATGGGTGATTAATTCTTGACCAAGA
The DNA here is from genome assembly GCF_025919725.1 of Flavobacterium agricola. NCBI lineage: Bacteria > Pseudomonadati > Bacteroidota > Flavobacteriia > Flavobacteriales > Flavobacteriaceae > Flavobacterium > Flavobacterium agricola. Next base: position 1,315,800 of record NZ_CP081495.1, read on the forward strand.
TAAGTCAGTGATGTGGATTAATCCGTCAACACCTCCTAAGTCAATGAATACACCGTATGAAGTGATGTTTTTAACAACACCTTCTAATACTTGTCCTTTTTCTAACTGACCGATAATTTCTTTTTTCTGAATTTCGATATCAGCTTCGATTAACGCTTTATGAGAAACAACTACGTTTTTGAATTCGTGGTTAATTTTTACCACTTTAAATTCCATAGTTTTGTTTACATACTGATCGTAATCACGGATAGGTTTAACGTCAATTTGAGAACCTGGTAAGAAAGCTTCAATACCAAATACGTCAACGATCATACCACCTTTTGTACGACATTTAACGAAACCATTAACAATTTCTCCTGTATCGTGAGCAGCAATAACTCTATCCCAAGCTTTAATTGTACGAGCTTTACGGTGAGATAATACTAATTGTCCATTTTTATCTTCTTTAACGTCGATTAAAACTTCAACTTTGTCACCAACTTTTAAGTCAGGATTGTAACGGAATTCGTTTAATGAAATAACACCTTCAGATTTAGCGTTGATATCAACGATAGCGTCTCTATCAGTGATTCTAACTACAACTCCTTCTACAACTTCTTCATTGTCAGTTGAGATGAAAGTTTTGTCTACTAATTCTTCAAATTGTTGTAATTGAGCTGTATCTACTGCGTCAATTCCTTGTTCGAAAGTATCCCAGTTAAAGTCAGCTAAAAACTGTTCTTGTGTTTTTGTAATTTCAGACATGTCTAAAATTTTTGGTTTTGTATTCTGGTTTTCTCAAGTTTTTTCGCGCTAGAAAATCACAGAAGTTGTTTTACATAAAAAATTAAATACCTATTTAAACTTTTCGCGCCAAAAGGTTTGCAAAGATAATATTTTATTTTTAATGCAACACGTTTTTTTATTAATTATTTGGATTTAAAAACGTTAAAGATAAAAAAGGTAAGTTACGTAGTACAAAATACAAACAAATAACCACTAAAAGACATTTAGAAAAAAAAGGTGAATATAGTAATTGTATCTGCTTCTTTTTTTCGAATATAAAGTTGTATAAATACAATCCAAACATATAAGCTAAAAAAGGAAAACAAATTATCAATAACGGGTTATATAAAAAAGCTTCTTGCAGATGTAAATGTAACAAGGCATGAATAGCTCGCTGGGTACCACAACCAGGGCAAACCAACCCGAAAAAAGAATACGAAGGACATTTCGGAAACGGAACGCCTTGCATGGTAGGGTTATAAAAAAAATAGATAAATAAAAAAGCTCCAAATACAAGTAAAGTGGAGCTAAATTTTAATAAAATACGTGTTTGTTTTTTCATTAATAATTTTCAGCAAAAACACCCGCCATTCCAACAAAAACAAAAAATATCACATACAACACCCATAAAACACATGCTGCAACTGCGCTATAAATAGCAAAATTTTTAGCAGCTTTTGATGCTTTATGCGCTTCTTCAAAACGGCCTTGTGACCATAATGTATTTACGTTAGAAGATTTTACAATTGAAACAATACCTAAAGGCATACAACAAAGTATGGTAGATAATATAGCCCAAACTAAATAATTGTCGGGTGCTTGACCAACTTCTTCAAACGAACTTCTTGAATTATGATTTTCCATTTATATTTAATATTTATTAAACTGCAAATAAGTAAATTGAACTTAACATCATTACTAATGATAAATACGTTACGCTACCAACCGTTAAGCCAATTATTGTAGTTACGCGAACAAAAAAAGCAGTTTGTTTTGCTTCTTCATAAAATCCTTTTTTCCAAAGTTTATTTACCTTTAAAGCCTTTAATAAGGCAATAATGCCTAAAGGGAAGAAAAACAACAAGGTTAAGCAAGCCCAAACCATATAATTGTTGGGTGCTTGGCACAAGTGAGTAAGGGACAATTTTTCCATTTAAATGTACTAAGGTTAGCGCGATTAATAGTTGATAATAATGATAAGCCACAATATTCCACCCACAATTAGGGCAAGTTGACCGAACTTTAGGGCATTGTCCGATGCAATTCTGGCTTGTTCATACTTTTTTTGATTCCAAAGTTTAGATACTTTTATTGCATTTAAAATAGCAACAATACCTAACGGTGCAAAGCAAATAAAAGTTGAAAGAATTGCAAAAAAAAGATAGTTATCTGGTTTAATAAAATCGTCATAAAGATCAGCTTTGCATTCTTTCATAAAAAAATCTAAATTTTGTTAAAATAAATGTAAATAATAAAAAATAAAAAAGCAAGGCATAAAGCCTTGCTTTTTTATTTTTTATACAAATTAATGTTTTATATCATTAATTTCTGTCAAACCTGAATTGTGCTTGTGTTTAAAGAAAAGAGCAAAAAGAATTGCTATGACTAAAGAATACAAAGCAAAACAATACCAAATATTTGACCAATCTTTCATATAAATTTCACTTGATAAATTTCCTATCGCATCCATGTTTACAGAGTTTTTAGTAAGAAAATTAATAAAATGATCATTACTTGTATCTGTTTTTAAAAAGGCAGCCAAGTCATTAGTGTTAGTAAACTGCTTCGTAAAGTATTTATCTATTAACCAACCTGATGTTAAACTGCCAAAAACTGCTCCAAATCCGTTGGTCATCATCATAAATAAACCTTGGGCTGAAGATCGAATTTTAGAATCGGTATTGGTTTCTACAAATAACGAGCCCGAAATATTAAAAAAGTCAAAAGCCATACCATAAACCACGCACGATAAAATAATCATCCACAGCCCATCCGTTGGGTTACCTAATCCTAAAAGTGCAAAACGAAGCACCCAAGCTAACATTGATATTAACATTACATTTTTAATACCGTAACGTTTTAAAAAGAAAGGAATCGCTAAAATAAATAAGGTTTCTGATATTTGAGAAATAGACAATATAATGGTTGAATATTCTACTACAAATGAATTGGCATATTTAGGAAAGTGCTTAAACTCATCTAAATAAACATCACCATACGCGTTGGTTAATTGTAATGCACCACCTAAAAACATAGAGAAGATGAAAAACAATGCCATTTTATAATCTTTAAATAACTTGAAAGATTCTAAACCGAATTGTTGAATCCAGGATGCATTTTTGTTGATTAAATGTTGTGGTTTACATTTTGGAATAGCAACCATAGAATAAATAGCCAAAACAGCCGCTGCAACACCGGCAATATAAAATTGATTTGCGCTGGCTTTACTTCCGGTTAAATTCGTTATCCACATGGCAACAATAAAACCAACAGTACCCCAAACACGAATTGGCGGAAATCTTTTACCACATCACCACCTGATAATTTTAACGAGGTATACGAAATAGAATTATTAAGCGCAATGGTTGGCATGTAACAGCACATGGCAGCAAACATAACCCAAAAAAACTGCGTTGGCGTATTTACAGATGGTAAATAAAACAATACAGCTGCGTATAACAAATGTAAACCTGCATAAAGTTTTTCTGCATTAATCCAGCGGTCGGCAATAATACCGGTAATGGTTGGCATAAATAAAGAAGCAAAACCCATAGTGGCAAAAATTGCTCCAAATTCTGCTCCACCCCAGCCTTTAGTACCAAACCAGAAATTTCCGATCGTTATTAACCAAGCTCCCCAAACGAAAAGCTGTAAAAAGTTCATTAATATGAGGCGATTTTTAATGCTCATTGTAGTAATAATTTATTTTTAGTAAAGAGTTTGTATAAAAAAAGCCAATACAAAACAGCAAGGTTTTGTATTGGCTAGCAATATTTTAGTTTAATAAAGATTGAACAAGTTGCATAACTTGCTCGTACTGTTCGTCTTTAGATAAGTTAGAATTATCTATTGCAATAGCATCTTCAGCTTTAATTAACGGAGAATCAGTGCGTGTAGAATCAATTAAATCACGTTCTTGCACGTTTTTTAAAACCTCATCATATGCAACGTCATCGCCTTTTGCAACAAGTTCTTCGTAGCGGCGTTTTGCGCGTGTTGCAGCATCAGCTGTCATAAACAACTTTAAATCAGCATCCGGAAAAACAACCGTACCAATATCGCGGCCGTCCATAACAATGCCTTTATCTTTGCCCATATTTTGCTGCTGTTCTACCAACTTAGCCCGTACTTCAGAAATAGCAGCTATTTTGCTTACTTGGTTCGAAACTTCTAACGATCGAATTTGCTTTTCAACATTTTCACCGTTTAAATACATTTCTGCAAATCCTAATGTTGGGTTGTACACAAATTTAAGCTGTACATTAGGTAAGGCAGCAATTAAATCTTGTTTTAACAACTGCTTGTCATTTACCCAATTATTTTGCATGGCATACAAAGCAATTGCTCGGTACATAGCGCCCGTATCTACATAAACATACCCTAGCTGTTTTGCAATTTGCTTAGCTAAGGTGCTTTTTCCTGTTGATGAGAATCCGTCTAAAGCAATGGTAATTTTTTTCAAAGTAACTTATTTTAGTAAAAAAGATACTATTTTCTGGCGCAGATTTTGTCTAATATAATGAATTTAAATTAGTTAAAAACGTAGTTTTATTGCAAAAAGTTATCAAATTTAACAATAAGATAAACAACAAAAATACGCAACCTTAAAAAGGTAACGCTAAAAATAGTAATCAAAAGGCAAATGCCTTTGGCAAAATTACTTAAAAATATTGGTATTTAATTCAATTTCTAAGCGGATGCGAAGATAATTGTTAATCTTGACAAAAAATAAAAAAAGGAGTTTTAAATACTTTCAAAACTCCTTTTTTAATATTACGCTATGTAGTTAGCTAATTTTAAATTCTTTAGGATTAGCTACATCCTCATTAGTAACGGCAATTTTAATTACCTCATCCATTTTTGTAACGTAATGAAAGGTTAAACCTTCTAGATATTCTGTTTTAATTTCATCAATATCTTTTTTATTATCGGCACATAAAATGATTTCGGTAATGCCCGAACGTTTAGCAGCTAATATTTTTTCTTTAATTCCGCCAACTGGTAAAACTTTACCACGTAAAGTAATTTCACCCGTCATAGCCAAATTGGTTTTAACACGTTTTTGTGTTAAGGTAGAAATTAAAGAAGTTAACATTGTAATCCCAGCACTTGGTCCGTCTTTTGGTGTTGCACCTTCTGGCACGTGCATGTGAATGTTATATTTTTCAAAAACTTCAGGTTTAATATTGTATTCATCGGCATGTGCTTTAATATATTCTAAAGCAATGGTTGCCGATTCTTTCATTACCGTACCTAAGTTTCCGGTAATAGATAATTGCCCTTTTCCTTTTGAAGCGATAGATTCGATAAACAAAATATCTCCACCAACGCTGGTCCAAGCTAATCCGGTAACTACGCCGGCAACATCATTATTTTCGTATAAATCTTGTTCCAATTTTGGCGTACCTAAAATTTTAACAATATCGTCTGGTGTTAATGTACGGTTATAATCTTCTTTTAAAACAACAGATTTAGCTACATTTCTAACTACTGCTGCTAATTTTTTATCTAAACCACGAACACCAGATTCTCGTGTATAACCGGTTACAATTTGTCCAATTTCTGGTTTTTCAATACGCAACTGCGTTTTAGTTAATCCGTGTTCTTTTAATTGTTTAGGAAACAAATGTTGAGAACCGATTTCAATTTTTTCTTCAATGGTATATCCTGACATATGAATTACTTCCATACGGTCACGTAATGCCGGCTGAATGGTTGACATATCGTTTGATGTTGCAATGAACATAACTTTAGATAAATCGTATCCCATTTCTAAGAAATTATCGTAGAAATCTGAATTTTGTTCTGGATCTAAAACTTCTAATAAAGCAGAAGATGGATCACCGTTGTGAGAATGCGACAGCTTATCAATTTCATCTAAAACAATTACTGGATTAGATGTTCCTGCTTTTTTAAGCGATTGAATGATACGCCCTGGCATAGCACCGATGTAGGTTTTACGATGCCCACGTATTTCAGATTCATCACGTAAACCACCAAGTGAAATACGAATATATTCACGTCCTAAAGCTTCTGCAATAGATTTTCCGATAGATGTTTTACCAACTCCTGGAGGTCCGTATAAACATAAAATTGGCGATTTCATGTCTTTACGTAATTTAAGCACAGCTAAATGCTCAATAATACGTTTTTTAACATCTTCTAAACCAAAATGTTCACGATCTAATATTTTTTGCGCTTTATCTAAATCAAATTTATCGCGAGAATATTTTTGCCACGGTAAATCTAAATACAATTCTAAATAATTGCGTTGCACTCCGTAATCAGGCGATTGCGGATTCATGCGTTGCAATTTGGCAATTTCTTTTTCAAAATGTTTCGCTACTTTTTCGCTCCACTTTTTGGTTAAAGATTTTGCCTTCATTTGTTCTATTTCTTGCTCATTAGAAACGCCACCCAATTCGTCTTGAATGGTTTTCATTTGCTGATTCAAGTAATATTCTTTTTGTTGCTGATCTAATTCTACACGAACTTTGTTTTGAATATCGTTACGTAGTTGCAGTTTTTGCAACTCGGTATTCATGAAACGCAACAAATTAATGGCTTTATCTTGCAGGTTATTATTTTCTAACAACTGCTGCTTTTGACTAACGCTTATGGTAAGGTTAGAAGAAACAAAGTTGATTAAAAACGGATTGCTTTCAATATTTACAATAGCCGATGATAAATCGGTTGGAATGTTTCCGTTTTCTGAAATGTATTTAACCGCTGTATCTTTTATAGCATCAACCGTGCTAACAAAAATTTCATCGTCAGCTGCTGGTCTTTCTTCAACCAAATCAATTACGGTTGCTTTTAAATACGGTTCGTTTTCAATAACCTCATCAACCTGAAAGCGTTTTTTACCTTGTAAAATAACCGTCATGTTGCCGTCTGGCATATTAATAACGCGTAAAATACGAGCTACGGTTCCTACTTTATAAATATCGTCAGCCCCCGGATTTTCGATCTTTTCATCAATTTGAGAAACTACACCAATATTTTTATCGTTGGCATTGGCTTCTTTAATTAATGCAATTGATTTTTCTCGACCTGCCGTAATAGGAATTACTACTCCAGGAAAAAGCACCATATTGCGCAAAGGCAAAATGGCTAATTCATTGGGTACAATTTCTTGATTCATTTCTTCTTCTTCTTCCGAAGTTAATAAAGGAATTAAATCTGAATCGGCATCAAGTTCTTGAAGTGACATGCTGTCAATTGTTATTATTTTATTTTTAGACATATGTTTTTTTTAAGACATTTTGTCATTTACCTAAATTTTAGATAAATAACATTTGTTTTTAATTTACTGACTGTGAGCGCATTTATAAACCTCGCAATCAAATTACCATGTAGTTTACTTAAATATGTCAATCTTTATGCCATATTTAAACTACTAAAAATCGGATTGATTTTGATACAGTTGATAAGAAACAATTCTGTAGGTTGTATTTTGGTTTTCATTAATAATGCTAACCGGCCCTACTCCGGGCTGAAACCAGATTTCGCGGTTCACAACATATTCTTTATCATTCCATAAATAGGTATAGGTATTTTTTACTTTAGTTACTTCAGTAAATACGTATCCCCCAACAGCTTCTAATACATATTTATCAAGCACTTCTGACGTTGCGGTAACTTGAATTTGTTGAACAACATCTGGATAAGTAAGTTGAATGGTTGATGTTGTAGTTAATAAATCACCTATATTACTACGTTCTATTGCAATTGGAATTGCAAATTCAGAAAACTGAACTTCTTGCTCGTTAACCCATTGCTTGGTAGCTACTATTTCTAAATAATAAACATTTTGATCGGCGTATATATAAGTTACAGCGGAATCGGCAACAAAAAAAGGAGGCGTAAAAAACGGCATCAACCCGTTTACATAATAATGATTGGTTTGATTGGCTAAAAAAGAAGAATCTATAACAATTGTTTTGGGTATGGTATCTTTACCCAAGCTCCAGGTATTAAAATTTTCTAACGGCCATAAACTAACCGGAACCTCTGGCAAAGTTGGATTGGTATCAAAATCATTATTTGAGCAAGCCGAAAAACAAATTGCAACGACTAAAAGGAGTAAACCAACTATTTTTTTCATGTACTATTTATTATACAAACGATTAGATTTAATAATTATTAGCTTTTTGCCACTTTTTAACGCGCAACAGTAAATAAATACCTACGGCAAAGAAAACCATTAAAAAAACAATAGCATTACGCATACTGCCTGTAATTTGATCTATAGCGCCATAAATTAGCATACCAATTACAATTCCAACTTTTTCGGTCACATCATAAAAACTAAAAAACGAGGTAGTATCTTGCGTATCTGGTAAAAACTTAGAATAAGTTGAACGTGATAACGATTGAATGCCTCCCATTACCAAACCAACAAATGCTGCCGTTATGTAAAAATGCACAGGCAAGGTTACCCAATAAGCAACCAAACATATAACCAACCAAATGGTATTTATAAAAATTAGTGCTTTTACATTACCAACTTTAGCAGATAATTTTGCTGTTAAAACAGCTCCTACCACAGCAACAATCTGAATTAATAAAATACTTACAATTAATCCTACTGTTTTTTGCTCATCATTTGCCCAAGCAATTTCTTGTTCACCAAAATACGTAGCAACTAACATTACGGTTTGTACCGCCATGCTATATACAAAAAAAGCAACTAAATATTTTTTTAATACTGGTGTATGTTGCAAGCTTTTCCAAACTTTTTTTAGCTCAGTCACGCCAGACCAAACTACATTTTTAGTTACCTTACCTTTTGATGCAAAAACAGGTAAATATTTAAAGCTATATTGTGCAAAAACAATCCACCAAACTCCAACAGTAATAAAAGCAATTCGCATTCCTTTTTGCGCAGCTAATTGTGGGGTTGCTTCTTGTATGCCAAAAAAATCAGGTTTCATAACCATAACCAAATTAACCAACATAAGCAATACGCTACCAATGTAACCCATTGAATAACCTTTTGCGCTAACAGCATCTTGTTGTTCTGTAAAAGCAATATCGGGTAAGTACGAATTATAAAAAACTAAACTTCCCCAAAAACCAATTAATCCGCCATAATACAAAAACAAACTAAAATAAATATTTTCTAGGCTAAACCAATATAACCCCATGGTACACAATGCTCCAAACCAGCAAAAAAATTGCATAAAGCCTTTTTTACTTCCGGTAAAGTCAGCTATTCCTGATAAAATAGGTGATAAAATAGCAACGGTTAAAAAAGCAAATGCGGTTACAAAAGATATTAGTGCAGTTGATTTAAAAGTAATTCCGTTCAAATCAATATAATCAGATCCGTGCAGGCTAAAAAGCATACCGTAAAATATAGGAAAAATAGCTGATGCGATAACCAAGCTGTAAACCGAATTGGCCCAATCGTAAAACGCCCAAGCATTTAATAGTTTTTTTGATCCTTTAGGAAGATTTTGCATGCTGTTTTTATTTAAATAACAAAAGCTGCCTGAAATAGACAGCTTTTAAAAGTAGAAATTTTATTTTGATTTATTTAAAATTAACTCCAAATTTTGCAGCTTCTGCTTTTGCTTCTGGAATTAAGGCTTTAATATCGTTAATACGCGTTTCATTGCTTGGGTGCGTGCTCAAAAATTCAGGGGTTGAACCACCACCTTGCGCAGCCATTCTTTCCCAAAAAGGCACAGCTTCTTCTGGGTTATAACCTGCAATCGCCATTAAAGTTAATCCAATTCTATCCGCTTCAAGCTCATGTTTTCTACTAAAAGGCATCATACCGCCATATTCTGTTACGGCACCATAAGCAGTCATAGCAACTTGTTGTGTTACGGCACTTTTTTCGCCAACAGCCGCTTGCGTAATTGCCGATCCAGCTTGTTGTAATTTAGCCGCACTCATACGTTGTTGGCCGTGATTTGCCAATGCGTGAGCAACTTCGTGCCCCATAATAGTTGCAATTCCAGCATCTGTTTTTGCAACAGGCAAAATACCAGTATAAAAAACAATTTTACCACCCGGCATACACCAAGCATTTAATTCGTCCGACTGAACCAATGTATATTGCCATTGGTAATCTTTTAAATAATCAGCATATCCATTAGCAGTTAACCATTTTTCAGAAGCTTCTTTAATTTTATTTCCAATATTTTCAACACGTTTTGCATCAGCAGTACCTTTTACCACTTTATTTTCGGCAATAAAATTAGAATATTGTTGAAATGAAGATGGAAAAATTTCGCTATCGGGAACCAACGCCATGGTAGATTTACCCGTAAACGGATTGGTAGCACATGCAGCAAGTAACAAAGCCCCCGAGCAGCTTAATAATGTTGTTTTAATTTTCATAAGATTCAATGTATTTTAGAAGACTAAAATTAATACTTTTTTTTTAAATAATTTATTACAACGTTTCGTTTCTTCAAAATATATATTTAAGCTAAATTGCATGCATTCGGATAAATAAAAGAACATGACATCAGCAGAAAAAAATAAACAACCTTCTTTACAAATACCCAAAGCTATTGTAACTACTGCAAAATTGTTAGAAAAAGTTGCTCCAAGTTTGCTTTTAAAATTTGCCTACAAGTTATTTATTACGCCAATTAATTATCCTACGCCAGAGCGCGAAAAGGACATGATAAAAAATTCGGTTATAGAAACTTGTTATATTCCTGCATTTAAAAAAAAAGTTGCGGTTTATAAATACAAAAATCCGGATGCTTTAAAAAAGGTTTTATTGGTGCATGGTTGGTCTGGCCGTGGTACGCAATTATTTAGCATTGCTAAAGAAATGGCTAAATTGGGTTATCAGGTAATTAGTTTTGATGGCCCGGCACACGGTAAATCTGAAGGTAAAAAAAGCACTATGAAAGAATTTATACAGACCATTCAGGAAGTAGATAAACAATACGGTCCGTTTGAATTTGTTATTGGCCATTCATTAGGTGCTATGGCTGTTGCAAACGCGCTTAACGAAGGTTTAGTTGTTAAAAAAGCTGTGCTTATTTCGGGCGGTGATATTGTTACCGATGTTATTGCAGATTTTGTTGATCATTTAAAAGTTGACACCAGCTACAACAAAAAATTACAAGATAAATTTGAAAAGGAATATCAATTAAAAATGAACGATTATTCGGTTTCTGCTGTAGCAAAAAACATTACCATTCCGTGCTTAATTATTCATGACACAACCGATACCGATGTTAAGGTTGAAGCAGCGTACAACATCCATAAACATCTACCAGGCAGTGAATTGGTAATTACTGAAGGTTTAGGGCACCGTAAAATTTTGGGTGATAAAACAGTAATTCAAAAAATAATTTCTTTTTTAAACTAGATTGATACATATGAGTTTTCCGCTACAAAAAACAGAAGAAGAATGGTTGGCTATATTAGGACCAGAAAAATATTATATTTTAAGACAAAAAGGCACGGAACGCCCGTTTACCGGACAATATAATTTACATTTTGATAAAGGAACTTATTGTTGTGCCGGATGTGGTGAACCTTTATTTGAATCTGATTCTAAATTTGATTCACATTGTGGTTGGCCAAGTTTTGATGATTCGATTCCGGGCAAAGTTCTTTATGAGCATGATTTTAGCCATGGCATGCAACGCATAGAAATTTTATGTGCCAATTGCGGCGGGCATTTAGGCCATGTTTTTAACGATGGTCCGCAAGAAACTACCGGAAAAAGATATTGTGTAAATTCGGCTTCAATAAATTTCTCTGAATAAAAGCAAATAAAAAAGCTCATTCCGAAACCGAAATGAGCTTTAAAGATGTAACTTTAAATATTAATGCCCTAATATTTTATTACTTCTCCCTTATTCCCAGCACAAAATTAGGAAATAAAAACAGATTAAAAATGGCTAATTTGTAAACGCAATCATTTAAACGTTCAAATAACTTAAATAAGGCTTAAACGTACAATTTAAAGCTAATTTTATTTTGGTTTAATTCAGAAATATATGTAATTTGGTTGGCTTTTGTTTGGTTGCAGTTTTTAATACATTCTTCTAACAGCTGTAACGTATTGTAAAACCTATTATTTACTTGGGTTGCAATGGGTGCAATAGATTCGCCGTTATGTTGGTACGTAATTAAAATAGATGCATCATCTACCTCATCAATATAAATTTTTATGTAAGCTGATGTGCTATTTTCATAAAATGAATGATTTAGCAAAATTTCTACAATAGGATGCAAAACAAAAGATGGTAAAAGCGCATCATTGGTATCTAAATTATCCTCAATAATCACATCAAAATCAATAGTAAAATCAAAACGCGAACGTTCTATTTCTAAATAGCTTTTTATATAATTGATTTCGTTTTGAATAGAAACCGTTGTTTGAGATCCGTTATATAATAAGTTTCTGAAAAATACAGCAAATTGCTCGTTGTATTGCAAAGCTTCCTGATTGTGTTTTTGTAATAATAGGTATTGAAAATAACTTATGGCGTTAAAAATAAAGTGCGAATTTAATGCATTTAAAACCATTCGCGTTCCTACAGCGGGTTGAGATGCATTAGGTAACAAAACTGCATCTTTTTGAGGTTGAAGGTTATAATCTAAATTGGTAATTTGATTCAGGTAATTTACCAAATTTTTACTTTTATAAAATAAAAACACAAGAAAACCACTACAAATACAAATCACTAAAATAACACCAATTAATACCCAGTTGGTATGATCAACCTCAACCGTAAGTAAATAAAATTTCTGACGATTTTTATTTACAACATCTAAAAACTCCAATTCAATTTGATAGCTTTTTTTATTTAAATCAGGAATATGCACCACATGTTCGGCAGAAAAGCTGCTCCATGGCCCGTTAGGTTGGGTTTTATAGCGTACCAAGTGCCCTTTGGTATCTTTTTTTGTAAACGGAATAAAATCTATTGTTAAAGCATTTTGTTTAGAACTAACTTTTAACAGCTTATGCTTTTCTACTTCTGAAGTATAATAATTTTGCTTATTTTCATCAAAAATGGCATTTATAGCCACGTTTTTTACTTTGTTGTCGTACAATAAAAAATCGGGAATATTAAATTTGTAATATCCTCCCTGCCCGCCAATATATAAATCGTCATCAATAACTTTACCTGTTATGTATTTATTTTGTGGTAATCCGTACGATTCTCCTAATATAAAATGAGAATCTTCAGAAAAAAACTCAATACCAGATTCTGTACCAATTATCATATATGGACCATAATTATCTACAAAAAATGGCGTTTCTCCACGTAAATTTGAGGCTGGTATTTTTTTAATTTGCTTAAAACCTTTGGAAAGATCAAACTCAAAAATACCGTCGGTTTCTGTAGCAACAACCAATGTGTTATTTTGTGTTTTTTGAATAAAACTTATTTCGGTTATCGGAAAAACCTTATTGTGTACCAATGATTTAGCTTCACCTTTTTCAATTAAAAAAAGCCCGCGATTATTGGTTAAAACTACTATTTTATCATCAAAAACATAACCTTCTTGCAGGTTATTTGGTAACGAGTTCGGATTTTTTGCGTAAAGATTACCAATAAATTCGTTTACCGGTTGTTGGTTGGTATGTTTTTTAAAACAATAAGGCTTTTTATTTTGTAAAACAATTGGCGCTTCGGATTCAGATACTTTTATAAATTTCTGAAAATCTTTGGTTATTTTAAACTTACCAATATTGGTTTGTACAAATAAAATATCGTCATCAACTTCAACATTTAAAAAATGGATGCGTAAGTTAGGATCTACCGTTTCATCGTCAAAAAATTTACGATCAAATTCGTACAACAAATCGTCTTTTTTATTTTTTATTTCGATGCGATCATTATAAACAATAATAACCTTTTCTTTATAATCTTTTATTTTAGTTACCGTTGCATGGTTGGCTTTAAAAAATCTTTTGTTTGGATTCATATCAAAAACCATTAAACCATCTTGCTGAGTTGCAACATAAGCTTTTTGAGTTTTATCGTTAATAGCAACTTTGGTATAGGAATTAGAAAATCGATCGTCCGGAAACTTGTATTCTTTTATGCTATTGTCAGGATAAATAAAATGCACGCTGCCGTTATCGCCAGAAATAGAACGGCTGATTGCAATAAAATGATCGCCTCGATTTATAAATCGGTTGGCGTTATGAATCGGAATTTCTGCAACGGAGTTTAAATTATTTACATAATCGTCAGCATTATAAACTTTAATGGCATTTAAATTTCCTTCGTAAATTTTATTTTGCCATAAAAATAAGCTGGTAACGTAATCGTGATTTCTAACTTTTACAATTCGGGGCTCGAGCTTAAATTGATTGATAATTTTAAACACCCCGTCGTTTGGAGTTATAAAATAAAGTTGGTTGTTAATTTCTGCAAAATCAACAATTGGGAAATCCAGATACTTTTTAAACTGTTCAATTTTAGGAGAAATAATACCTTGAGTTTCGGTATTATAAATAGATAATCCTTTATCAGTACCAATATAAATTAATTCATCTTTAATATAAATTCGATTAATTTTATTGCTTAGCAATCCTTTAGATTCATCTATTTGTTGCAACTGGTTTTGCGCATATTTATACAATCCATTACCATAGGTTGCAAACCATAAATCCTGATTATCATCTTGTTTAATGTCAGAACATTTTAAAACAGCACCTCCGTTTTGCGGTATTAAATCGTACAACTTACCGCTAACAAACAAGTAAACCCCGGCATCGGTACCAACCCAGGTTTTATTGTTAGAATCGATAAATACGGTAGTAACATGATTACTAGCTAATCCTGATTTTCTAGAAACTTGTGTGGTTAAATAACTTTGGGAAAAGGAGTTTGTAGTAAATAAAAGGAAAAGAGATAGATAAAGTAGTTTAAGGCGTAAAAAATGCATTTGAAAAATCTTTTTTATTTCTAATAGACATTGGTAATACCGTTCCGTCAACCAAATAAATATTGCCTAAAGATTTATCGAAAGATTTTACATAATTGATGTTTACTAAATAACTGCGATGGCATTTTTTAAAAATTGCAGGATCAAGCTGATCTTGAACACTTTTTAATGATTTAGAACATACAAAACCTTTTTCGTCATTAATGGTAAAAATTTCACAATACGAGCCGTCTGCTTTTAAATGCGTAATTGTATTTACGCTAAAAACCTCAAATCCGTGGGCATTCGGGATTACAATACGAGGGCTGTATGTAGAATTGGTACTCATATTATCCATTAATATAGAAATCCGATCTACTTTGGTAGTTTGTGTTTTACGCTTTTTTAAGCGTGCAACCACTTCTTTAATATGATTTTCGGTAATTGGTTTTAAAATATAATGCATGGCAGCCGACTCAAAAGCGCGTATGGCATATTCTGCATGTGCTGTAACAAATACAATTTCGCAGTTTACGACGTTTTTAGTCCGCTCTACCACCTCAAATCCGCTTTTATTTTGAATACTAATATCTAGAAAAATAAAATCGGGTTTTAATTGGGTTATATTTTTAACCCCTTCATCAATAGTTCCGCATGAAGCTACAATTTGTATTTCATTTGGAAATGACTGTTTGCAAATTTCCTCAATGTGTTTCCGAACGTGCAGTTCGTCGTCAATTATTATTGCTTTAATCATTACTTTCATTCGTTTAGTTAAATCCCGCTCAAAAATACAATAAAATTCCCGATTTTATTACAAAACCTATCAAAAACCTAATTTTACAAGAAAAAAAGATAAATAATCATTTTCTTACATTATTATAATAACGAGTTGGGCGCTTGTTAACAAAAAAGAAACAATTAGAGAATTAAATTGTATTTTTGAATTTATGAAAATCAATGAATTAAAAGAATTTTTAGACGAAAAAGTTTTAACATTCAATAGTCCGGATTTTATTGCAGATGATCCGGTACAAATTCCGCACTTATTTACTGAAAAAGAAGATATTGAAATCGCTGGCTTTTTAGCTGCAACAATTGCGTGGGGAAACAGAAAAATGATAATTAACAATGCGCATAAAATGATGCTTTTAATGGGCAATTCACCCTACGATTTTGTGTTGCATCATACGCCGGAGCAATTAGAAAAATTAGACGGGTTTGTGCACCGTACCTTTAACGCAACTGATTTTAAACAATTTATTCGGTCGTTGCATCATATTTATACCCAACACGAAGGTTTAGAAAATGTTTTTTACAACCAAGGTAATTATAACTTGCAACAAAACATTTCGCATTTTAAACGCGTTTTTTTTGAAATTGAACACGAAGTGCGAACCGAAAAACATATTTCGGATCCGTTAAAAGGTTCGGCTGCAAAACGCATAAATATGTATTTACGTTGGATGGTACGTAACGACAACCACGGAGTAGATTTAGGGATTTGGAAACAAATTACACCTGCTCAACTTTCGTGCCCGTTAGATGTGCATTCGGGTAACATAGCGAGAAAATTAAACATCTTAAAACGTAAACAAAACGATGCCAAAGCATTATTAGAATTGGATACGTTTTTGCGTAAATTAGATCCGGTTGATCCGGTTAAATACGATTTTGCGCTGTTTGGATTAGGTGCAATTGAGAAGTTTTAATATAAAAACGGTTAACCAAATGGTTAACCGTTTTTATTATTTACGCTTGTTATTTTAATATTTTTTTTGCTGAATCGGCTGCTATAACTAAACCACCGGCCATCATAATAATATCTTTAATTACCAATCTACCTGCTGCAGATAAATATGGGAAACCAAATTGAGGCGACGGAAAATCTCCTCCTAAGTTAGGCACCCAAGTTTCTGGAGTAGTTATTAAAAACGATAAAGTAACAATAGCCATCAAAAAGGTTAAAACACCGCCAATAAAACCAGCCTTATCAAACCAAATGCCCAATAAAACAAAAGTTCCAATTCCAATAATAACAACGCCTAATCCGTATGAGAAAATGTAGGTATGGTTTTGTTTGTGCCAATCAATGTTTTTTTGAACTACTTTACCTTCTGGATTTTTATACAACGTATATTCGGCAACCAATTCGCCTTTATCATTCTCTGCCATATTACCCGAATTTGCGTAGAAAAAACTCATAAACGGACTATTTGTTACAAATGCAACAATACCGTCTGCCTCGTACTGAAACGCTTTTAATCCGCCAATCCAAGCCATTACAACAAAAATTGAAATACGTAAAAAGTTAATAAAGTTTGCTTCTAACTTAGCAAATGCAACCAATAATTTTTCCATGCTTATATTTTTTAGAATCCAAAATTACATGGATATATATAATAATAGAATGGATAAAAACGAGTAATGCATGTGTTATTTTGCCACTTTGGCGATGCCAACATTATCTCTAAAAACTTTAGGCGAAACCCCTACTTCGTTTTTAAAAAATCGACTAAAATAAAATTCATCTTCAAAACCTAATTCTAAAGCAATTTGATTGATATTTTTATAGGTTAAATGCAACATTTTTTTGGCTTCTAAAACCAATCGTTCTTGAAGCAATTTTTTAGGTGGTTTACCAAACAGATTTTTTATTTTTTTGCTGAAATTACTTTCAGAATACCCATAATGCTCGGCATAAAACGACATGTTTTTTTGTTGTTTAAAATGCAGTTCTATAAAATTTTTAAAATCGGCTAAATCCGACTTATTTTCTAGGGGCGTTTTTAATGCATCTTCTTGCTTTTCTTTACTGCTTAAAGCCAATATTAATTGCAAATAAGCTTTTAGTACCGAAACAACATAACTTTCGGTTGCCGATTGTAAATTTTCAATTTTAATAAATAAACTTGCTATTTCATTAAACTCAGATTCTGGTACGGTTACAAAAGGCGTTGAATAAACGTTATTAAACAAAATTCCGTTACAAGCAACTTCTTCTTTATGATATTCTATACAATAAAAATCACCATGAAACTCAAGTAATTTTATTGCTTGATTGGGCAACGTATCAAATTGTAACAATTGATAAGGCGCTAAAAACAACAAGGTATTTTTAGGCACGTTATAAGAAATAAAATTGATAGAAAACGAGCAAGCTTCGGGCAACAAAACCACCAAATAATAAGGCAAATTAAAAGGAGCAGTTGTTGTTTTGGGGGCAATCGTTTCTATTTTTATGTATGTACTAGAATCCATGGCTTAAAAATAACGAAATATTTAAAACCGAACCACAACTGTTTTAAAAAAACAAAGCGATTGCACGTGCTTTGTACTTCAAAATACTATCTTTGTAAAAATATTAAGAAATGAAAACTTTTGAGCAATTTAACTTACCCAAATCTTTACAAAAAGCCGTTGACGAATTAGGATTGGTGCACCCAACGCCGATTCAGGAAAAAGCATTTCCCGTAATTATGTCCGGCCGCGATGTAATGGGAATTGCTCAAACCGGTACAGGTAAAACCTTTGCTTACTTATTACCTATTTTAAAACAATGGACATTTGCTAATGTACATACGCCGCGCGTATTAATTTTAGTACCAACGCGTGAATTGGTAGTGCAGGTTGTAGAAGAAATAGAAAAATTAACGCAGTACATGAATGTGCGCTCGTTAGGTGTTTTTGGTGGAGTAAATATAAATACCCAAAAAAATGCCGTTTACGAAGGTGTTGATATTTTGGTAGGAACGCCAGGCCGTGTTATGGATTTGGCTTTAGATAACGTAATTCGATTTGATTTACTACAAAAATTAGTTATTGACGAATTTGACGAAATTTTAAACCTTGGGTTCCGCTTTCAGCTTACTTCTATCCTTTCTATGCTAAAAGATAAACGTCAAAACATTTTATTCTCGGCAACCATGACCGATGATGTAGATGATGTTTTAGAAGATTATTTTGATTTTCCGGAAGAAATTACTTTAGCAAAATCAGGAACTCCGCTAGAAAATATTGAACAAATTGGTTACGAGGTACCAAACTTTTTAACAAAAGTGAACCTGCTGAAAGATATGTTAACCAATCAAGAAAACATGTCGCGCATTTTGGTCTTTGTAAACAATAAAAAAGTTGCCGATATTGTTGAAACTAAATTAGCCGAAACCTTTGAAGATCAGTTTGGCATTATTCACTCAAACAAATCTCAAAATTACCGTTTAAATACCATGGCAGCTTTTCAGCGTGGCGAATTGCGCGGTATTGTTACAACCGATGTTATGGCGCGTGGTTTAGATTTTGACGATGTTACCCATGTAATTAACATGCAGTTGCCTCAAATTCCGGAACAATATATTCACCGTATTGGACGTACCGGACGTGCTGATAAAAAAGGAATTGCCATTTCATTCATTGCTCCAAAAGAAGAAGAAGTTTTATTGAGCATTGAAGAATTGATGGATATTGAATTAACGCTTGAACCGTTGCCAGAAAATATTGAAATTTCTGAAAGCCGTTTAGATTTTGAAAAAGATAAAGTAAAAGTGAAGTTTTTACTTAAAAAACCAAAATTAGACGGCGGAGCATCTTTTCATGAAAAGAAAGATAAAAACAAAAAAGTTAATTTAGGCGGACCAGGTAAACGCACACCAAGAAAATCTGCCCCAACAAACCGAGCGGTAGAAAGAAAAAGAGCTCAAAAAAGAAAAAAATAGTTTATCTTTTAATTGTTATATTTGATAAACTTTACATAAAATGCAATTTAAAAATCCAGAAATACTTTACTTTTTATTCGCTTTACTTGTACCTGTTTTGGTGCATTTATTTCAATTAAAAAAGTTTAAAACCATGGAATTTTCTAACGTTGCATTATTAAAAGAAATTCGCTTACAAACACGTAAAAGTTCACAAATTAAAAAATGGCTTTTATTGGTTTGTAGGCTTTTTTTATTAGCAGCATTAATTTTTGCTTTTGCACAACCTTATTTTCCGGCCAAAAACCCCAACTTAAAAACGATGCCGTGGGTTATTGCATTAGATAATTCTTTTTCGATGCAAGCTCAAGGTGCAAAAGGACCGTTATTACCGCGAGCCGTTCAGGAAATTTTAGAAACAATTCCTAAAAACCAAACCTTTTCGTTGCTTACCAACAACCAATCTTTTTGGGAAATTGATTTAGCCACCAATCAAACCGAATTGCAACAAATAACATATAGCGCGCATCCGTTTTCTATTCAAAACACACAACATATTTTAGATAAACATTTTAACCGACAACCTTATCGTTTATTGGTAATTTCTGACGGTATTTTTGCTAACTATTCTACAACAAATCATTTAGAAAATGCGTATTTATACCAAATGCAAGCCGTAAATAAAACAAACGTTGCTATTCAATCGAGTGCTTTTAACGGCACTGATTCAAATTTTAATGTTTTAGAAATTACCTTACAAGGTTACGGAATACAAGACAGCCTTTCGTTTAGCTTATCGGTAAACGATGCAAACAAATTATACAGCAAAACCAAAGTTACTTTAGGCAGTGCAAGTAAAAAAGTTACAATTAATTTACCCAAACAACCTATAAATGGGCAAATTAGCATTGATACGCCCGATTTAGAATACGACAATCATTATTATTTTAGTATTGAAGCTCCTCAAGCTATTAAGGTTGGCGTAGTTGGTACATCAATTCCTGAAATAGAAAAAATTTTTAATCCGCAACAAGTTGTTTTTGAATCCGTACAAAGTGCTGAAAAACTTAGTGATTTTTCAACAATTTTAATAAACCAACAAAATACCGATTTAAACCTTTGGGGCAGTGCTTTAAAAAAGGCATACAACCAAGGATCTCAAATTATTTATATTCCTAGCTTGCAGGTAACAACCGCAGCACATAATGATTTTTTATCGCATTTTGGTGCGTTAAAATTCAGTACAATTCAAACATTTAAAAACAGCATTACCCAAATTCATACCGATCATTCGGTATATAAAAATGTTTTTGAGCATAAACCTGAAAAGCAAACCTACCCAACAACCAGTCAAAATTTTGTGTTACAAGGTACCGTTTTACCAATTTTATCGTATGCAAATAACGAAACGTATTTAGGCAATTTAACTAACGGATTGGGGAATTTATATGTATTTAGCTCTGATTTGCAGCTTGCACAAAGTTCTATTTTACAAGCGCCCATAATTGTACCAACTTTTTATAATATGGTAACGCAACAACAAGAAAATCAGCTCCAAAACTTTGGTATTTACAGTACCGATTCTTGGGTTATAAATGGTAGTTTCAATCAAAAACAACCGATTGAATTGGAAGGTAAAAAACAATCTGGCATACCACAGCAACAACCTATTGGAAATAAAACAAAAATAGGTTTTGAAAATTTCCCTGACTTTGCAGGTAATTATATAGCAAAACAAGAAAACAAACCAATAGCTTCGGTTGGCTTAAATTATAATCGTTCAGAAAGTAATTTAACGTTGTCTGATGCTAAATTATTTAATAATTTTGTACCCGTAGAATCTGTTAACGAAGCGCTTGTGCAAATGAACCAAAACAATTCTGGCACAGCACTTTGGAAATATTTTATACTAACAACACTACTTTTTTTAATACTAGAACTACTAATCCAGAAATTCGTAAAATGAACGTAATTTTAAAAAATGCAAAAGTAATTGATGCGCATTCTCCGTTTCACAACCAACAAGTTGATATAAAAATTAAAGACGGGGTTTTAGTTGAAATTGCTGCTTCGATAGCAAACGATTCTGAATACCAAACGGTAAATTTACCAAACTTACATGTTTCGCCAGGTTGGTTTGACAGCTCGGTTAGCTTTGGAGAACCGGGATATGAAGATCGCGAAACCATTGCAAACGGTTTACAAACCGCTGCAAAATCTGGATTTACTTCCGTTGCTTTACAGCCCAATTCTAATCCAGTAATAGACAATCAATCACAAATTTATTTTGTAAAAAACAAAGCACAAAATCAAGCTACCGATTTATATCCGATTGGTGCATTTACAAAAAATGCAGCCGGAACAGATATGGCAGAAATGTTTGATATGCAAAATGCAGGAGCCGTTGCTTTTGGTGATTATCAAAAAAGTACAAGCAACGCCAATCTTTTAAAAATAGGTTTACAATACGTTCAAGATTTTGATGGCTTGCTAATCGCATTTGCTCAAGACAAAACTATTAAAGGAAATGGCGTGGTACACGAAGGCATTGTTTCTACAACCTTAGGTTTAAAAGGAATTCCGCCTTTGGCTGAAGAAATAGAAATTGCTCGTAACTTATTTTTATTAGAATACACCGGCGGAAAGTTACATATTCCAACCGTTTCAACCGCACAATCAGTTGCGTTAATTAAACAAGCAAAAGCAAAAGGTTTGCATGTAACATGCAGCGTTGCAGTGCATAATTTGGTTTTAACCGATGCTATTTTAACTGAGTTTGATACGCGCGCTAAAGTTATGCCACCGGTTCGTGACGAAAAACATCGTGAAGCTTTAATTCAGGGCGTTTTAGACGGAACGATTGATGTCATAACTTCTGACCACAATCCGCTAGATATTGAGCTTAAAAAAATGGAATTTGATGTAGCACAATTTGGTACCATTGGTTTAGAAAGTGCTTATGTAGCTTTACAAACCGTTTTACCTACCGAAGTTATTGTAAAAAAACTAACAGCCGGTAAAACCATTTTTAAACTAGAAAACAACACCATAAATACCAATCAAAAAGCAAACTTAAGTTTGTTTACTCCAAACGGAGATGGTATTTTTACCAAAGCAAATATTTTATCAAAATCTAAAAATAGTATTTTCTTAAATCAGCCCGTAAAAGGTAAAGTTTACGGCATATATAATAATAAAACTTTAATTACGAATGAGTAACAACAATTTCGAAAAAAAATCTAACGAAGTAGAAACGGGTAAAAACATAGCCATTGTAGCCTATTTTTTTATATTAGGTACTATTATTGCAATGTTTATGAACATTGATAAAAAAAATCAATTCGCATCCTTTCACATCCGCCAAGCTTTAGGGCTAAATATTGTTTTTTACGCCTTAGCATATTTGGTTGGTAATATTGACAATTGGATGGCATCAGCAGCTTTTTATCTTTGCTTTTTAATTTTGTGGTTGTACGGCTTTACAAGCTGTTTACAAGGACAAAAAACAGAAATTCCTTTGTTAGGAAAGTATTTTCAAAACTGGTTTAAAAATATATAAATATGTTACATACAAACTTATCGGTAAGTTACATTGTTAGAGAACCTAAAAATGTAAAAGCAAGCAATCCTTTAATTTTATTATTACATGGATACGGAAGCAATGATGAAGATTTATTTTCGTTTGAAGGCGAATTAAATGAAGATGCGTACATTGTTTCGGCACGTGCACCACATGCATTACCTGGTGGATACGGATTTGCTTGGTACGCAATAAATTTTGATGCCGACATGAACAAGTTTACAGACGATAATCAAGCAAAAGCTTCGCGCGATTTAATTGCTACGTTTATTGATGAGCTTGCTGCAACATATCCAATAGATAAAAATGATGTAACTTTAATTGGTTTTAGCCAAGGTGCTATTTTAAGTTATGCAATTGCTTTAACGCATCCTGAAAAAATAAAAAACATTGTAGCCTTAAGCGGTTATTTTCATCATGAAATTATGCCAGAAGGTTACCAAAACGATCCGAAAGTAAAACAAGTTAATATTTTTGCTTCGCACGGAACGGTTGATCAAGTTATTCCGATTGAATTGGCTAGAAAAACACCGCAAATCTTTAAAGATTTTGGTAAAGAAATTGAATACCGCGAATATCCGGTTGGGCACGGAGTTGCACCACAAAACTTTCACGATTTTAATACGTGGTTAAAAAACAACTAATAAAAAAAGCAATGAATTATTCGTTGCTTTTTTTATTATCGTCATCGGTTTTATCTGTTACTAAAACCTCATCCTCATTTTCTTGTTCATTTTCTATTTCAACTTTATTAACTTTAGCTTGCAAGCCTAAAAGTTGTACCCAATTAAATAGCAGTATAAAAAAGATAATTTCGGCTCCAATACTGTAAAATTGATTGTTACTTACCACATTTAATAAGGCGTTTAATAAGTAAAAATTAATGGCTATAAAAAAGGAAAAAAACAGGCTATGTAGGCGTTTTAAAATCCAGGCTTCATCTTCATCTTTTCTTTTATAAAAATTTAAAAAAAACAAAGCTAAAGAAGCGAACCCGAAAAGCAATTGTTGTAAGGTTTCTACTTTTAATTCAGACAAATTTGTTCCAAAAATTAAAAGTAATACATAGCTTATCGCAGTAATTACCAATAAAACAAAAGCAATTTTTTTAAAATAACGCGGTAGCAATATTAAGTTTTTCATAATACGTTTGTGAAATACAAACATAACAAAAAAGGAATAAGTGTTTAAACATCTTATTCCTTTTTTCTGTTTTATAACGAACTAACTTCTTGTGCTGTTTCGTAAAAATAGGTTTCTTTTTTATTAATATATTCTATATAATCGTATATAATTTTATCATTGGTAGCAATATAATCACCAGTAACATTTGGTCCTTCGTATGTTCCTCCATTTTCGCGAACGGTTAATGCAATTTTAGTTATGTTAGAATTGGCTAATTGTTGCATTTGGCTTGGAGTTAAAGAATACAATGATTCTGCCATTCCGCCGGCATCCATTCCGCCTTCGTTATCTAACAATTCGTTTGCAGGTACCGTAAAATTTGTTCCGTTTTTTAAAAACACGGTTAAATCACCATCCATAAAAACGGTTTGGTCCGGAACCGGTAAAACTAAAAATAAATAACCACCATTTGAATTCTTAGCAATTTGCACCTGCAACTTTTCTGCCCATTGGTAATTTTTAATTTGAAAATTCCAGATATTAGTTGCCGGAAATTTAGCTTGCCCAACGCTAATGAAATTTTGAGAAAAAGCAGTAAATGAGATGGTTAAAAAGAACAATGTTAGAAGTATTTGTTTTTTCATAATAAAAGTAGTTTTATATAATATATCATTTTAGTTATTAACGTTGGATTAAACAAAATCTTGCATGGTTGCACTAAAATAACGAATATTTTTATAATTTATGTATTAGTAAAAAATAGTGCATAAAAAAACGTCCTGTTTTAAACGGGACGTTTATTATTTATAAATATTGTTTTTCGAAAAAATTTAAATGATGTATTTGATGCCCTAAAATAACTGCAAAAATTGCATCAACAGAAATTTCATAATTTCCGATAAGGCCTACTTTATTTAAATCAGCAGTTGTTAAAGATTTGTATAAAGCTATTGTACTTAACCTAACATGACTCAGCTCTTCTAAAATTGCTTTTAAATGACGCTTTTTTGCTTGTTCTGCAACGGTTTGCGCGTACAAATTTTCGTCAAACAACAACATTGTGTTTTTATCGTTACGCGCAATTGCTAAAGCACGGTAAGCAAAAATTCGTTCACAATCAATAAGGTGTTGCAAAATTTCTTTAATGGTCCATTTTCCTTCTGCGTAAGCATAATCAAATTTATCCATCGGAATATTTTGCACAAACTTAATGCCCTCGTATAACTGAATTTCTAACGATTCAACTAAAGTATAATCTGAAGGAATTAAACCTACATAATACGCATCAAAATCAGGATATATCATCTGTTTTTATTTTAATCCACTTTCTAACCAAGCTTTATATTCGGCAACATCTGGTACATAACCAACCGGTTTATTGGTATCAACGCCATCTTTATTTAAAACAATATAATAAGGTTGTGCGTTGGCGTGATAACGCGTAATTTGATAATCGCTCCATTTGTTACCCACTGTTCTTATTTTTTTACCTGTTGTTGGCGAAACATACTGCTCGTTTTCTGGTAATTCTTGCTTATCATCTACGTACAAAGAAATAATAACAAATTGATCGCGAAGTAAATTTAAAACTTCGGGTTTAGACCAAACTTTATCTTCCATTCTACGGCAATTTACACAAGCATAACCTGTAAAATCTAATAAAATATGCTTGTTTTCGCGTTTAGCATAAGCCAATCCGGTTTCATAATCTGTAAACGTAAGTAAATCATGAGCTCCGTATTTTGCTCCTTCTGGAAGTGCAACACGGTTATCTAAAATTCCTCCAGCTTTAGAATATCCTACGCCATAAGGGCTTTCGGCATACGTCATTGGTGGTGGAAAACCAGAAATTAACTGCAACGGAGCGCCCCATAAACCTGGAACTAAATAAACCGTAAACATGGTTACAAGCAAGGCTAAGTATAAACGCCAAACTGAAATGCTGTTTTGTGGTGAATCATGCGGTAAAGTTAATTTACCAAATAAGTACATTGCCCAAGCACCAAAAATTACAATCCAAATTACCAAGAAAACTTCGCGCGTTAACCAGCCTAATTGCAATACTAAATCGGCATTTGATAAGAATTTAAAAGCTAAAGCTAACTCTAAAAATCCTAAAGAAACTTTTACAGCATTTAACCAACCGCCCGATTTTGGTAAAGTATTTAACCACCCCGGGAACATAGCAAATAACATGAATGGTAAAGCTAATGCTAATGAAAAACCGAACATACCAACAACTGGTGCAATTCCGCCTTTAGATGCAGCTTCTACCAACAAAGTTCCTACAATTGGTCCCGTACAAGAAAAAGATACAATAGCTAAAGCTAAAGCCATAAATAAAATACCAACAAATCCGCCGCGATCGGCTTGTTTATCTACTTTATTTGCCCATGAATTCGGTAACATAATTTCGAAAGCTCCTAAAAAAGAAGTTGCGAAAATGAATAAAATGATAAAAAATATTACGTTAAACCAAACGTTGGTAGATAATGCATTTAGCGCATCGGCCCCAAAAATGGCAGTTACCAATAAGCCTAAAACTACGTAAATAATGATAATTGAAATTCCGTAAAAAATGGCATTTCTAATTCCTTTTGCTTTGGTTTTACTTTGTTTGGTAAAAAAGCTCACCGTCATTGGGATCATTGGGAAAACGCAAGGCGTTAACAAAGCTGCAAACCCTGAAAAGAAAGAAATAATAAAAATACTTAGAATACTTAAATCATCTACTTTCGTTGGGTTACCCGGAGCTGCATCTTGAGCAGTTGCTACAACTGCTTTATTTTGTTGCTCTGAAACGGTAAAATTCATGCCTGACAAATCAAACGTAAAGGTTTCATCGCCCTGAATACAAGCTTCTTTACAAATTTGATATTCTACATAAACTTCTATATTTTTTATATTTTTATTTTCGATTTTTATTTTTTGTTGAAACTGAACTTCATCTTCAAAAATATATTCATCTACTTCAAAAATATCACTATAAACTTTTTTATAAGGGCTTTCTGTAGTTTCGCCCACCAAGCTATAATTTCCTGGTTGATTTAAATAATCAAAAACGGTTGGTAATGAACCGCCATCTGGCGTATGTTGCGAAAACATATGCCAATCTTTTTCTATGGTTGCTGTAAAAGTTAAAAGCACTTCTGAATCAGAAATTTTTTCGGCCGAACTTTTCCACTTTGCAGGGGTTAAAATTTGCGCTTGCGCCATAAAGGCCACCAGAACAAAAAAATAGTGAGAAAATTTTTTTCATTTTAAATTTGTAATTGTATGGTATTAATTGAGTTTATAGTTGCTAAAAATCGTTTATCTGCTCGGTGTCCCACAATCCATATTATATCTATATCGTTGTTTTGAACTAAAAGCCATGTTTCGTTTTTTTGAAATTGAGAAAGTTTTTCGTCTTTAAAAAATTTGGCTATATTTTTCTTTCCGTTCATCCCAAAAGGATAAAAATAATCACCTTCTTTCCATTTTCGCAAGATTAAAGGGAATTTTAACTTTTCTAGATCTAAAAAAACTTCTAATTTATCATTTTTTTCATGGAAACGGTTGTAATTAACAGAAATATTAACAGGCAACTTTTCAAAATCAGCAACAGATGAAATTATATAACTTTCCGTTTCGGTCGTTTCAATATTCTTCAACAACAATTCGTTACGATTTTTAAGTAACAAATGCGTTGCTGAATAAATTATTTTACCGCTTTTAGCTTGTGGTAACGCATAAATATCGTTCCAGGCAGTAAAGCCAAAAGGTTTTAACAACTCAAATAAAAAAGCTTGTGGCGCCTGCAACTGCATTAACGGAGTTATAGCAATAGCTACATAATTTTCGTGTGGTGTTACAATTTGTTTTTTTAAAACTGAAAACCCATCTAAAAAACCTTGATTGAATTGATTAAGATGCGTTAGCGTATTGGTAAACGATTGTAAAAAATCGGTATTCAATTCTTTTAAAACCGGAACAACCTGATGCCTAATTTTATTTCTAAAATATTTGGTTGATTGGTTTGAGCTGTCTTCTCGCCATTCTATATTATTTGCTTGGGCGTAATTCAAAATTTCATCTCGAGAAACGGTTAACATTGGGCGTAAAATTTTGTCGTTTTTAGGTGGTATTCCCAAAATGCCGTCTACCCCGGTACCTCGCGTAACATTTATTAAAAAAGTTTCAACTTGATCATCTAAATGATGCGCAGTTAAAATATAATCTAACTTATGTTCATCTATTAATTTATAAAACCAATCGTAACGCAATTTGCGTGCCGCTAATTGAATAGAAAGTTTATTTTGCTCGGCATATTGCTCGGTATCAAAATAAATAATATGATGTGCTAGGTTTTGATCAACAAAATATATTTTTTTAAAAATTCGGTTTCTTCATCACTTTCTGAACCACGCAATCTAAAATTACAATGTGCAACTGTAACGTTATAATTTAGTTTGTTTAACGTATGTAACATAACCATGCTATCTACCCCACCGCTAACTGCTAGTAAAAGTTTAGCGGTACCTATTTCAGAAAAATTTTCCTGAATGTGATTTTGTAGCTTAGTTAGTAACATGGCTGTTAAATACAGTAAATAAAGCTGAAGCTTTAATTAAACATTCGTTATATTCTTGCTCAGCGTTGGCTTGAGCTGTTATAGCGCTACCAACTGCATAGGATACATAATTGTTTTGTTGGTTATATAAAATGCTGCGAATAATCACATTAAAATCAAAATCGGAATCGGGAGTAAAATAACCAATTGCTCCAGAATATAGCCGCGTTTAAAATCTTCTAACGTTTCGCAAATTTGCATAGCCGATATTTTAGGTGCCCCGGTCATACTGCCCATTGGAAATGTAGTTTGAATAACATCGGTAGCCGAAAATTTTTCATCAACGGTTGCTTCTATTGTCGAAATCATTTGATGAACCTGACTAAAAGTGTAAATTTTACAAAGCTCGGTAACGTTAACACTTCCGGTTGTTGCGGTTTTAGACAAATCGTTACGAACCAAATCTACAATCATAATATTTTCGGCACGTTCTTTACTGTTGTTTTCTAAATCGATTTTTAATTGTTCATCTTCGTCCGCATTAGCTCCGCGTTTTGCCGTACCTTTTATGGGCTGGGTAATAAGTTGTTTTCCTGTTTTTTGCAAATATCTTTCAGGCGAAGCCGAAAGTGCAAAATGCTTATTCATTTTAAAAAAAGAAGCAAAAGGTGCGTGAGAAATGTTGTTTAATGCGTTATAAACTTGTAACGGATCAATAGTTGCATGGCTATAAAACTCCATACAAAAATTAGTTTCGTAAATATCGCCGCGATGAATATGATCTAAAACGGTGTTTACCTTGTTTATATAAGCTGCTTTTGGCGTTCTTGCTGTAAAGTTTATTGGCGAAATAACTTGATCAAAGCACGTAGTATTTAAAATTTCTTGCCAATCTGCATCCATTTCATCTGCAACAAAAGCTAAGTATGAAAGGGTTATTTCGGTATCTTTTATAACAAATAACTTTTTAGGCTGAAAAAAATAAATATCAGGAAATTGCAGTGCGTCGGTATTTTCAGAATGCAGTTTTTCTATACCATTTTTTAAATCGTAAGTAAAATAACCTAAAATATAATCTTTTACATTTTGTTGGTATTCTGCTAACGATTCGAAAGCCGAAAAACTATCGGTTTGTAAACTGGTAAAGGCATCTACCCCCAACATTAACTCAAATTTGCTAAGTTGGTTTTTATGTTGGTTGCTATCTAAATAGCCTATTTCTCTAAATTGTTGACTCCAAAACAGCAGTTTTTGCTTAATTAAGGCAACATTTTCTAAAGGAATAACTTGGGTAATTCGCACTTTTATTTATTTTAAATTTTTAATATAAGCCGCATCAATAGCGTTAAAATCGGTTACAATAGCACTGGCTTTAGATAAATCTTGTTTTTTAGAATTTGCACTGGTATAACCCAAACAAAAAACTTCGGCGCCAACAGCAGCTTCTACCCCATTGGTGCTATCTTCAATAATAATACAAGCTTCTTTAGGATGGATGGATAAATTAGCGGCGTGAACAAAAATAGCTGGATCTGGTTTTGATCGTACAAAATCTTCGCCCGAAATTTTATGCGTAAAATATTGGTTTAAGTTAAAGCGATTAAAAACGCGAGCAATAGTACCTTTTGATGCTGATGATGCTAAAATAAGTTCAAAACCATTTTGGTACAAATCAACAATTAATTTTTCTACCCCATCAATCAAATACAAATCTTCTTTGGTATCAAAAGCTTCGTTAAACAAAAAACGTTTACGTAAAACCAATTCGTTTACATCTGTTTCTATATTAAAGGTGTTTTTTAATTTTTGATATACATTTTTGGTAGAATTACCAGTAAAGGTTGCAAACATTTCGTCGCTTACTTCAATTCCTAATTCATCAAAATGCTTGTAATAGGCGTATTTATGAACCGGTTCCGAATCAATAATAACGCCATCCATATCAAAAATAACAGTTTTAACCATAATGCAATAAGTTGTGTTTCTTGCAAATTTAAAACAAAAGCACACATAAAACTCATAATCTAGCTTATTAATGCATTTAATAAAAGTGAAAAAACAACAGAAAAACTTTACAAACACATTTTAAATTGTAATTTAGTTTTTGAAATGCAGGAGAACGAAAAACAATTTATAAACGAACTTTTAAGCCCTAAAACGCAAAACCAAGCGTTTAAAAAACTTATTGGCCTTTATAAAGTGCAGCTGTACCATCATATTCGGAATATTGTGCTCAATCACGACGATACGGATGATGTGTTGCAAAATACGTTTATTAAAGTTTTTTCTAACCTAGATTCCTTTAATCAAGAAAGTAAATTAAGTACTTGGTTGTATCGCATTGCAACTAACGAAGCTTTAAACCATTTAAACAGCAAAGCACGTAAAAACGGATTGCAAACCGACGAAATTACCGAAAGCGCAGCAACAAATTTACACAGCGATTTATATTTTGATGGCGATGAAGTACAACGCAAGCTGCAACAAGCCATAAATACTTTGCCAGAAAAACAAAAGCTAGTATTTAACATGAAATATTTTCAGGACTTAAAATACGAGGAAATTGCACAAATTTTAAATACGTCAGTTGGCGGGCTTAAAGCATCTTACCATTTGGCTGTAAAAAAAATAGAAACTTTTTTTAATTCCGATTAAACCTTTTACTATTCTAATTGTCTAATATATAGATATGAAACCATTTAACTTACATAACGAAAAAATTGAATCTGGTTTTCAGGCACCCGAAAATTATTTTGATAATTTAGAAGATGTTATTTTAGCAAAACTGAATCAGAATACTGAAAAACCAATAAAAAAACTTGGTTTCAGTAAATTATGGTTATACAACAGCGTAGCAGCTTGTGTTTTATTGGTTGGCGGATTGCTTTTATTTTGGAATCAGCAACAAAACGAATTAGATAGCAACTTTTTAGAAACCTATTTAATATCAAACACAACTTCTGACGAAATTTATCAGAATTTTACCGACGAAGATATTCAAGAATTAACCGAAACCATTTTAAACAAACAAGACATTTACGAATACGTTTCGATTGACATGGGCTACTATTCTCATTTAGATTACGATTAATTATGAAAAAAATTATATTCTTATTTTTACTTATTCCTGCTTTTGTGTTCGCTCAGAATAACGAAAACAAACGCGAAAAAATAAAACAATTAAAAATTGCTTTTATTACTACCGAATTGGATTTAAACTCGGACGAAGCTGCTAAGTTTTGGCCCATTTATAACGCCGCAGAAAATAAAATATACGACATTAAAAAAATTAGATATAAAGCATATAGCGATTACATTAAAGGCAAGAAACAAAATGAAATTTTAGAAGCAGATGCAAAAAAATACATTAACATTGCCGATGATTGCGAAAAGAAAATTTTTGAAATTAAATCAGAATTAAATCAAGAATTGGGTAACACCGTATCGTACAAAAAAATTGTAAACCTCAAAAAAGCTGAGGACGATTTTAGACAAAAGTTATTAGAACAATACCGCAAAAAATAATGCGGTATTTTTTTTTGCATAAAACGGACATTTTTGTATTTTTAGTACATGAAAAACATTCATGTACTTAACATAGCTCAATTTAACAACAACAATTTAGTAAGTGATTTTTACGTAAATACCTTACAAAATCATTTAGTAAATGCACACGCACATATCGATCGTCCACATAAACACGATTTTTATGTAACCGTTATTTTTACAACCGGAACAGGCACGCACGAAATAGATTTTGAAACGTTTGAGGTAAAACCAGGCAGCATCTTTTTTTTAAGCCCGGGCCAAGTACATAGCTGGAATTTATCGGACGATGTTTCTGGTTACATTTTTTTTCATACCCAAACTTTTTTCGAGCAAGATTTTGCGCGCAATCATATTCAGAGCTATCCGTTTTTTAATTATAATACTACGCATCCCTATTTGTATTTAGAAAACAACAAAGTTTCTTATTTTAAAAATCTTTTTCAACATTTATTGAAAGAAGGAGTTGAAAATAACTTATTAAAATCCGAGAAAATATTAATTCTTATACAACTTATTTATATAGAATGTGCTCGCAAATATTTAGCAGACATTCATACCGAAACAACAACAAAACATACCTATTTAAGACAATTTAAAGATTTTCAGCATTGGGTAGAAATGCATTTTAAGCAAGAAAAATCGGCAGCGTTTTATGCCGAAAAACTTAATGTTTCGTCTAAACATTTAAATCGCATTTGCCAAAATGTAATAGGTAAAACTACTACCGATTACATTTTAAGCCGTGTACTTTTAGAAGCGAAACGTGAAATTATTTACCAAAAAAGAAGTTTAGCAGAAATTGCATACCATTTGGGTTATGAAGATTATGCCTATTTTTCGCGCATCTTTAAAAAACATTTTAAAGAAACGCCATCAGAATTTATTAGTAAATATAGATAATAACATGTATAGATAATTACTATCTTTGTAAGCTGAAATAATTTATATGAGACTGCATAGAAACTTAGTATTTACTGTTATAGATTCGATCATGATGATCTATAACGAAAATCAATATGCCGATAAAGTTGTTGCGTTAGCACTAAAAAAAGATAAACGTTGGGGAAGTGCCGATAGAAAATTTGTTGCCGAAACCATTTACGAAATGGTGCGTTGGAAACGTTTGTATTCTGAAATTGCAGATGTAAAAGAACATTACACGCGTGATAACGTATGGAAAATGTTTGCGGTTTGGGCTGTATTACGCGGAATTAAATTACCCGATTGGAGATATTTTGAAGAAACGCCAGAACGCAAAATTAAAGGACGTTTTGATGAGCTTTCTAAAATTAGAAAATACCGTGAATCTATTCCTGATTGGATGGATGAAGTAGGCATTGAAGAATTAGGAGAACCGCTTTGGACCAAAGAAATTCATGCTCAAAACGAACAAGCTAAAGTTGTTTTACGTGTTAACCGCTTAAAAACAACTAAAGAAAAATTGAGAGCCATTTTAATGGATCAGGATATTAAAACAGAATTTGATGCTAAATATTCAGATGCATTAGTTTTACCAGAACGTGCAAATGTATTTATGACGCAAGCATTTAAAGACGGTCTGTTTGAAGTACAAGATGCATCTTCACAAATGGTTGCTCCGTTTTTAGAAGTTGAACCAGGAATGCGCGTGGTTGATACGTGCGCAGGTGCAGGCGGTAAAACGTTACATTTAGCTTCGTTAATGGAAAACAAAGGGCAAATAATTGCCATGGATTTATACGAAAGCAAATTAAATCAATTAAAATTACGTGCACGTCGCAACGGCGTTCATAATATAGAACCGCGTGTAATTGATGGTACAAAAACCATTAAAAAATTAATTGAAAAAGCAGATCGCGTTTTAATTGATGCGCCATGTAGCGGATTAGGTGTTTTAAAACGTAATCCGGATAGCAAATGGAAATTGCAACCTGAGTTTATTGATAATATCAGAAAAGTACAGGCTGAAGTTTTAGGAAGCTATTCACGAATTGTTAAACCAGGTGGTAAATTGGTTTATGCAACTTGTTCTATTTTGCCTTCTGAAAATCAACAACAAGTTGAAAAGTTTTTAGCTACAGAAGCTGGCAAACAATTTAAATTTGAAAAAGATATTAAAGTACTGGCTTCAGAATCTGGTTTTGACGGATTTTATATGGCACAGTTTACTAAAAAATAAAAAAAGAGAGCATTTGCTCTCTTTTTTTATTTACTTTTCTATTTATTTACAAAAGCTGAAACATCAACGCCTAATCCTTTAGCAACTTCAGTACCTAAATGTTTAGATGCTCTAAACCAATGGCACAACTGACGCATAACAATTTCATCTTTTTTAGGACCATCAATTCCAGACATAGCTGCAACAATATTATTAACTGTATTTTGTTTGGCTTGCGCATCCATAACTTGATCAAATAAAATGCCCGGTTGTGTGTAATGATCATCATCTCCTTTTCCACCAGAATTTCTGTCAAAATAAGCTACCGTAGCTTCATCTAATTCGTAAGCTAAACCTTTATGATCATCCGATTGATAATTTCCATCAAATGAATTAGGGAAATAATTAGGTTGTGAACCTCCGTTATCAGTAAACTTCATTGCACCATCACGATGGTAACTGTTTGTCATATACGGACATGCATTAACAGGCAAATCTTGATAATTAGATCCAATTCTGTAACGTTGTGCATCGGGGTACGATAAAATTCGCCCTTGTAGCATTTTATCAGGAGAAAAACCTACACCATCAACAACATTTGTTGGCGCAAATGCAGCTTGTTCTACATCTCTAAAATAATTGGCAGGTATTTCATTTAATTCAAAATACCCCACTTCAATTAACGGATATTCTTTTTGTGACCAAGTTTTAGTAACATCAAATGGATTCCATGCAAAGTTTTTAGCTTGTTCTAAAGTCATAACCTGAATAAAAACATTCCATCTCGGGTATTCTTTTCTGTCAATAGCTTCAACTAAATCTCTTTGTGCATAATCCGGATCTATGCCACGGTACGCTTCGGCCGTTGGACCATCAAAATTTTTAATTCCTTGAGCAGAACGGAAATGAAACTTAACATATACACGTTCGTTTTTTGCATTAATTAATGAGAAGGTATGCGAGCCATAACCGTGCATAAAACGAAATCCATTAGGCGTACCACGATCGGACATTAAAATTAAAACCTGATGCAACGACTCTGGGTTTAACGACCAGAAGTCCCACATCATAGTTGCAGATTTGCAATTGGTACGCGGATCTCGTTTTTGTGTATGAATAAAATCTGGAAACTTTTTAGCATCTTTAATAAAAAACACCGGTGTGTTATTACCTACCACATCCCAATTTCCGTCTTCAGTATAAAATTTAAGTGCAAATCCTCGTGGATCTCTTTCCGTATCAGCCGAACCTTTTTCGCCACCTACGGTAGAAAAACGAGCAAACATTTTAGTTTCTTTACCTACTTTATTAAATATTTTGGCACGTGAATATTGTGAAATATCATTGGTTACTACAAATTTACCAAAAGCACCAGAACCTTTTGCATGTACAATTCGCTCCGGAATTCTTTCGCGGTTAAATTGTGCTAGTTTTTCGTGCAAGAAAAAATCTTGCAATAAAACTGGGCCTCTGCTTCCTACGGTTTGAGAATTTTCGTACTGATCTTTTCCAACAGGACAACCAGCATTGGTTGTAATTTTAGAATTTTGTGCCATACTGCTCTTTATTTATAAGTTAGTACCTATGCTAACTACAAAAACCGGGCTAATATTGCAAATTAATAGAAATTTAACATTATAAAACGCAGTAAAAACCTACTAATATTATTGTATAATATTTTGATTTCTAATAACATACAAATAACATTGTGTTAACAACACGTAACAAAAAAAAGTTGCAACTTTGTTGTGTAATAAAAGAGTAATTTCATAGTTTCTCATTTAGTTAGGGTTAGTTAAAAAAAAAAAACGCATCATATTAAAATATGATGCGTTTCTTTATTCTAAATCCATTCGTAAATGCAAACGTTTAAAGTAATCAAAAGCTTTAATTAAGCGGCTTCCGTACCAAGAAAACATTTCACCATCTACAAAAATAGCTTGTGCATGATGGGTATGTCGTCCTAATTCAAATGCATGTTCATCTTTAAAAGGAAAAGGTTCTGATGGTAAAAATACAATATCTGGATCGCCTTGAATACGCAACTTTTGAATAATAACTTCGGGGTAGCGCTCGTCGCGCGATTCGTATATGTTTTGAAACTTATTTAGCTTTAATAAGGAGTTGATAAAATTATCTCGTCCAACAGCCATATACGGGGTTGCCCAAATAAAATAAGCTACTTTTTGAGGTTCACGATTTTTCATGAATTCCTGAAAATCATCGTGTGCAAAAATAATTTTATCGATTATTTTTTTGGCATTGGTACGTTTGTTAAAAATAACTCCTAAAGTTTCTATAGCATCCAAACAATCTTGAATGGTTATAATATCAGTCACAAAAACGTTTGGGCATATTTTGCGCAAGGCTTCAATCATTTCTTGCGTATTTTCTTCCTTATTACAAATAATAATATCGGGCTGTAAAGCTTCTATTTTATCGTAATTTACTTGTTTTGTTCCGCCTACGCTAATTTTAGTTGTTTTAAAATGAAACGGATGCACGCAAAATTTGGTTACGCCAATTATTTCATTTTCTAATCCCATTTCATACAACAACTCGGTAAGCGAAGGTACTAAACTGATAATACGTTTAGGCGTTTCGGCAAAGGTAAAGTTATTTCCTAATTGATCGGTAACCTGTTTCATAATTAAATAATATTGTGGGCTTGTAAAATTTGTTCCATTTCGTGTTGCATCTTTTTAGCTTCAGTTACTGCTTTATCTGCAAAATCGATTTCGTGAGATGCATAAATAATTCCGCGAGAAGAATTAATTAATAATCCTACTTGTTCGTTTAAACCAAACTTACAAACATCGGCTAAATTACCACCTTGTGCCCCAACACCAGGAACTAATAAAAAGTTGTTCGGTACTATTTTACGAATTTCTGCAAAATATTCGGCTTTGGTTGCTCCAACTACATACATTAAGTTGTGGCTGTTTTGCCAAGTTTTTGAGGTTTCTAAAACTTGTTTATATAATTGAGAATGGTTTACGGTTTGCGTCTGAAAATCAAAAGCACCTTGATTTGAAGTTAAAGCCAATAAAATGGTATGCTTATTCTCGAACGCTAAAAAAGGTTCTACCGAATCTTTACCCATATAAGGTGCTACCGTAACCGAGTCAAATGCTAAATCTTGAAAAAAGCTTTTGCGTACATGCTTGATGTATTACCAATATCGCCACGTTTAGCATCGGCAATAGTAAAAATATCTGGATAATTGGTGTTTATATAAGCAATTGTTTTTGCTAATGCTTGCCAACCTTTAATGCCATAAGCTTCGTAAAAAGCCGTGTTGGGTTTATAAGAAACCGCTAAATGATGGGTTGCATCAATTATGGCTTTATTAAATTCAAAAATAGGATCTTCATATTGTAATAAATGAGTAGGAATTTTATCTAAATCTACATCTAAACCAATACAAAGAAATGATTTTTTGGTTTTAATTTGTTCTAAAAGTTGTTGTGTGGTCATTTTGGGTTTGTTGCTAAATGTTTGGTACAAATTTACTCTTTATTATGGCAATTTAAAATGACAAAAATCTATTTTTAGCTTTTGTTTCTTTAGATTAAAATAAACTCAACTAAAAATGCAATTCAACCCATAATTATATCGTTATATAGATAAATATAGGCGGTTAATAAAATTTATTGTAATACAATTAGGAGTTTGAAAATATGAAAAGGATTGTACTTGTTTGTTTGGCTTTATTTGTTTGTTTGCCATTACTGGCGCAAAACACCGCTGGTTTAAAAAAAACGGGGGCTTATATTGCAGATAGTGATTTTGAAAACGTTTTGGTTTTAAAAAACTTTAATTCGGTTTCAGAAATAGCCATGCCACATAAAAACTTAGTAAATCAATGGTTATTAAAGTCGGAAAAAGATATTTGTAAACTTTGTGAAGAATCGTTTGTAGAGGTAAATCCGATTTGGTCGGATGCAAATCAATTTCCGGCAGAAATAATTATGCGTTATATTATTCGTCCGTCAGCACAAGTTGTCGAATTGAATTATACCTATAATATTATTAATCATTTTAATGAAAATGCATTAATTACCAAATTGGTAGAAGTACACAGTGGAATTGAAAAAATAATTAATGAACACCGTGAGCCTGAGAATAATTTAATTACTAAAAAAATTGCTGTAGTTCCGGGCAGAAGTTATTATATTGATGTGGTTGCAAAATACGCATCTAAACAACATCAAACTATTTTTCAGTTTGATAGCTTAAAAGTTTCAGAACAAATTTTGTCTGGCACTATGGTTTTTAATCCGCATAACAAATAAAAAAAGCTCGAAATTAATTTCGAGCTTTTTACATTTTATAAGTAATGATTAGTAAGCGAACAATGGTCTTTCTCCCATAAATTCAGTTACCTCATCTCCAATTTGTTCTAAAACCTCATCATTGTTAGCATTCATTAACGCGCGGTCAATAAACTCAACAATAACTTCCATATCAGCTTCTACCAAACCACGAGTTGTGATTGCTGGAGTTCCGATACGGATTCCTGAAGTTGTAAATGGTGATTTATCGTCAAACGGAACCATGTTTTTGTTTACCGTAATTTCAGCCTTACCTAAAGTTTTTTCTGCATCTTTACCAGTAATATCTTTATTTCGTAAGTCAATTAACATCATGTGGTTGTCTGTACCTCCAGAAATAATGTTATATCCACGTTTTACAAATGCAGCTGCCATAGCTTTTGCATTTTTTTGAACTTGTAATGCGTAAGCAAAAAACTCATCAGAAAGTGCTTCACCAAAAGCAACTGCTTTGGCTGCAATAATATGTTCTAATGGTCCACCTTGGTTTCCAGGGAAAACAGATCCGTCTAAAATAGCCGACATCATTCTTGTTTCTCCTTTTGGTGTTTTAATTCCCCATGGGTTTTCAAAATCTTTACCCATCATAATCATTCCGCCACGTGGCCCACGTAATGTTTTGTGCGTGGTTGTAGTAACAATATGACAATGTGGAATTGGATCTGACATTAAACCTTTAGCAATTAATCCTGCTGGGTGAGAAATATCTGCCATTAAAATAGCACCAACTGAATCAGCAATTTCGCGGAAACGTTTAAAATCCATATCGCGAGAATATGCAGAAGCACCAGCAATAATCATTTTTGGTTGCTCTTTAGTAGCTATTTCTTGAATTTTATCGTAGTTTAAAACACCTGTTTCTGGATCAACCCCATAAAATACCGGATTGTAT
Organism: Flavobacterium agricola; assembly: GCF_025919725.1. Classification (NCBI taxonomy): domain Bacteria; kingdom Pseudomonadati; phylum Bacteroidota; class Flavobacteriia; order Flavobacteriales; family Flavobacteriaceae; genus Flavobacterium; species Flavobacterium agricola. The sequence continues at coordinate 1,355,519 of NZ_CP081495.1, forward strand.
AATTTACCAGAAAAGTTTACTGGAGAACCGTGTGTTAAATGCCCACCGTGAGATAAATCAAAACCTAAAATTTTATCTCCTGGTTTTAAACAAGCTGCAAAAACAGCTGTATTTGCTTGAGACCCCGAGTGCGGTTGTACGTTTGCATATTCTGCACCAAATAATGCTTTTGCTCTATCAATAGCAATTTGTTCAACTTGGTCTACAACTTCACATCCTCCGTAATATCTTTTACCTGGGTAACCTTCAGCATATTTATTTGTTAAAACAGAACCAGCAGCTTCCATAACTTGTTCTGATACAAAGTTTTCTGAAGCAATTAATTCTAAACCATTAATTTGTCTATCTTTTTCGTCTAAAATTAAATCAAAAATTAATTCGTCTCTTTGCATAAGTATTATTATAAAAATAGTTATTGTCAAATTTACACAAAATAATGAATTTTTATACTGTTTTGGCACTTAAATAATGGTAATATTAGCAGGCTTAAATGTTAAATTCTATTAAAAAATAAAAAATAAAATTTTTAATTCATTTTATTTCTATATTTGCAGCGTGAAACACTTAGTATTAAATAGTAACCTACAGTCGCGGACAAGATTAGCATAATTCAAAAATAGTTTTTTGATTATGCACTTCCTCTTTATATCTATAAAGTCCGTTGGTTAACTTATTTAATTTTTTGAAGTGAACAATTTCCTAAATATAGCCCATCTTCATGGAGCTATTCTTACAAACATATTTTCCACACAAATTTTATTCCGGTACGCGATAATTAGACAGTAGTTAAAGTTTTCTTTATCTACAATAAAGTTATTCTTCTCTCAATTATGTTGTTAGAAGTACCTTATAATATACCATTCAATTTTTTAAGTTAACAATTTATTTATTATCTGTAATGGATGTAAAAATTATGGTTGCTCAGCCTGAGCACTATTGTTTCGCACAAGAAATCGTTGATACGATTGAAGCATCTGCGAAAGTTAGAGGTACTGGTATTGCCAAACGTACTCCTGAATATATTCAGAAAAAAATTGACCAACAACAAGCTATTATTGCGCTTACCAAAAGCGGTCAGTTTGCTGGTTTTTGTTATATAGAAACTTGGTCGCACGGCAAGTACGTTGCACATTCGGGGCTTATTGTTCACCCTGATTTTAGAAAAGACGGATTAGCAAAAGAAATTAAAACGTTTACGTTTGATTATTCTAGAAAACTATTCCCAGAAGCAAAAATTTTTGGTATTACAACGGGCTTAGCTGTTATGAAAATAAATTCGGATTTAGGTTATCATCCGGTTCCATTTTCTGAATTAACCGACGATCCTGCGTTTTGGGCGGGATGCAAAACTTGCGTGAATTTTGATATTTTAACCCGTAAAGAAAACAAAATGTGCTTGTGCACAGGCATGTTGTTTGATCCGGCAAAGCAACGCAAACAAATTAAAAACGGAGAACCCGTTGCACCAAATTATACCTTTAATAAAAAGGTTTTAGAACGTTTAAAAAACATAAAAAAAGCATTATTCCTTAAAAAATAATTTGACATGAAAAAAGTAGTTTTAGCATACAGCGGTGGTTTAGATACCTCATATTGTTTAAAATATTTACAAGACCAAGGTTACGAAGTACATACCGTATTAATTAATACCGGAGGTTTTGATGCAGCCGAATTACAAGCTATTGAAACAAGAGCGTATGAATTAGGTAGTGCAAAACATGCTAATTTAGATATTGTAGAAAAGTACTACGAAAAAGCTATCAAATATTTAATTTTTGGAAACGTATTACGCAACAACACCTACCCGCTTTCGGTAAGTGCTGAACGTGTTTTTCAAGCTTTAGAAGTTATTAAATATGCTAAAGAAAACGGTGCAATTGCTATTGCTCACGGATCTACAGGTGCTGGAAACGATCAAATTCGTTTCGATTTAATTTTTCAAACCATTGCACCAGAAATCGAAATTATTACGCCTATTCGTGATCTAAAATTATCACGTCAGGAAGAAGTTGCTTATTTACAAAGCAAAGGTGTGAATTATTCATGGGAAAAAGCGCAATATTCTATCAACAAAGGTATTTGGGGAACATCGGTTGGTGGTAAAGAAACTTTAACTTCTGACCAACCATTACCAAGCGAAGCTTATCCGTCTCAATTACAAAAAGAAGGCTCAGAAAAGGTACGTTTAACATTTAAAAACGGAGAATTAGTTGCTTTTAACGGCGTTGCCAATACACCAACTCAAAACATTATAGCGTTAGAAAATATTGCTTCACAATACGCAATTGGACGTGATGTGCATGTGGGTGATACCATTATTGGTATTAAAGGCCGTGTGGGGTTTGAAGCTGCTGCACCATTAATTATCATTAAAGCACATCATTTATTAGAAAAACACACGCTTTCTAAATGGCAATTGCATTGGAAACAATCGTTAGCCGATTTTTATGGTATGTTATTTCACGAAGGTCAATTTTTAGATCCAATAATGCGTAACATCGAAGATTTTTTACAATCTACCCAAACTTCGGTAACTGGCGATGTTATTGTTACGCTGCAACCGTATCATTTTAGTTTAGATGGAATTGAATCTGAATTTGATTTAATGAACTCAGAATTTGGTCAATATGGCGAAATGAACAATGCTTGGACAGCAGATGATGCGAAAGGCTTTATTAAAATTTTAGGTAACGCACAAAAAATTTACTCAAACGTAAATAAATTAAAATATGATTAAAGTTGGAATCATAGGAGGTTCTGGATATACCGCAGGCGAATTGCTTCGCATCATTCAAAACCATCCTAACGCACAAGTCGACTTTGTTTATTCAACTACAAATGCTGGTAAACCCATTACAACGGTTCATCAAGATTTGTTCGGCGAAACAGATTTAGTTTTTACTGATACAATTAACCCAGAAGTTAATGTAGTGTTCTTATGCTTAGGTCATGGTCAATCTATAGATTTTTTATCTCAGAACGCCTTTGCTTCTCACACCCGTATAATTGATTTAGGCAATGATTTTCGCTTAAATAAAGATGCGGTATGGCAACATAAAAATTTTGTTTACGGGTTACCAGAATTAAATAAAGCTAAAATTAAAAACGCGCAGTTTGTTGCCAATCCGGGTTGTTTTGCAACAGCTATTCAATTGGCATTATTGCCATTAGCCATTCATAATACATTACAAAACGAACTACATATTAATGCAACAACCGGAAGCACGGGGGCAGGCGTAAAACCTTCGGCAACAGGGCATCATAGCTATCGCAACAACAACATGTCGCATTATAAAGCTTTTAACCACCAACATATTGGTGAAATTACAGAAAGTTTACAAAAAGCGCAAAGCACATTTAATCAACCGTTGCTATTTATACCTAATCGTGGCGATTTTACACGTGGTATTTTTGCAACCTTATATACCAAAGTAAATCAGGATTTAGATACCATTTTAAAATGGTACCAAGATTATTACAAAAACGAACCTTTTACGCATGTAACTACCGAACCAATTCATTTAAAACAAGTGGTACAAACCAACAAATGCATTATTTCGTTAGAAAAACACGGTGATTATTTACTAATTACCTCAATTATTGACAACTTAGTAAAAGGAGCTTCAGGACAAGCTATTCAAAACATGAATTTAATGTTTGGATTACCTGAAAACACAGGTTTAAATTTAAAATCAGGAAACTTTTAGGTTTCGATGACCAATTATGAAAAACTTATTTGACGTATATCCAGTATATGATATTGTTCCGGTAAAAGGCGAATATGCTAAAATTTGGGACGATAAAGGCAATGAATATTTAGACTTTTACGGCGGACACGGCGTTATTTCAATCGGACATGCGCATCCAAATTATGTAAAAGCAGTTCAAAACCAGGTAGCAAAATTAGGGTTTTACTCTAATTCTATTGTAAACCCAATTCAAGAAGCTTTAGCCGAAAAATTAGCACAAGCTTCAGGATATTCAGAGTACAATTTATTTTTATGTAATTCTGGAGCCGAAGCCAATGAAAACGCATTAAAACTAGCATCTTTTCATAATAAAAAGAAAAAAGTTATTGCCTTTCATAAATCGTTTCACGGACGTACATCAGCGGCTGTAGCAGCAACCGACGGGCCATCTTTAGTTGCGCCATTAAATGCCAATCACGAAGTTGTTTTTTTAGCTTTAAACGATGCTGTTGCGCTAGAACAAGAATTAGCTAAAGGCGATGTTTGTTGTGTAATTATTGAAGGCATTCAGGGCGTTGGTGGTTTAGATCAAGGTACAACCGAATTTTTTCAGCAATTACGAACTTTAACCAAACAATACGATGCTGTTTTAATTTTAGACGAAATTCAGTCGGGTTACGGACGTTCAGGAAAATTCTTTGCGCATCAATATCATAATATAGAAGCCGATATCATTTCAATGGCTAAAGGCATGGGCAACGGTTTCCCGATTGGCGGAATTTTAATTGCTCCAACTTTTAAAGCATCTCACGGTTTATTGGGCACAACTTTTGGTGGAAACCATTTAGCATGTGCAGCAGCGTTATCGGTTTTAGAAACTATTGAAGCCGAAAATTTAATGCAAAACGTAAACGAAATGAATGCGTATTTTACAGAAAAAACAAAAGAATTTTCTGAAATAACTGCCATTAAAGGCCGTGGTTTAATGTTAGGAATTGCTTTTGATTTTGATATTGCTGCCCTTCGCAAAAAATTAATTTTAGAGCAAAACATATTTACGGGTAGTGCATCGCAAAAAAATTTATTACGCATTTTACCTCCATTAGGAATTACAAAAACAGATATCGATTTCTTTTTTAACGGCTTAAAAAAGGCATTGGCAAACTTAAATAATTAATTATTTAGCATGAAAAACTTTACATCAGTAGATCAAATAGAAAACGTAAACGCGTTGGTTGAATTGGCAAAATCAATCAAAAAAAATCCTTTCGGCAACAAACAATTGGGCGAAAACAAAACCATTGGTTTGTTGTTTTTTAACCCAAGTTTACGCACGCGTTTATCTACCCAAAAAGCGGCTCAAAACCTAGGCATGAATGCTATGGTTATGAACCTAAATAATGAAGGTTGGACGTTAGAATTTGAAGAAGGTGCAATTATGGACGGCAACAAATCAGAACATATTATTGAGGCAGCACAAGTTGTTTCTCAATATTGCGATATTATTGCCATTCGCAGTTTTCCTACACTGACTGATAAAGAAAAAGATTTAGCTGAACATGTTATTAATAGCTTTGTTAAATATGCTACCGTGCCAGTGGTAAGCTTAGAAGGTGCAACCGAGCACCCGTTACAAGCGTTAGCCGATATTTTAACGATTGAAGAACAAAAGCAAACCGCACGCCCTAAAGTTGTTTTAACTTGGGCGCCGCATCCTAAAGCTTTACCACATGCTGTGCCTAATTCATTTGCAAAAATGATGCTAAAGGCTGATGTTGATTTTGTTATTACGCATCCAAAAGGATATGAGCTAAATCCAGAAGTTACACAAGGAGCAACAATTATTTACGATCAGGATGAAGCCTTTAAAGATGCTGATTTTATTTACGCCAAAAACTGGAGTAGTTTTACCGATTACGGTGCCATTTTATCGCGTGATGAAAAATGGATGGTAACCAATAAAAAAATGGAGTTAACAAATAATGCGAAATTTATGCATTGCTTACCCGTGCGTCGTAACCAAGTTGTTGCAGACGAGGTTTTAGACGGACCAAATTCTATTGTTTTTGAACAAGCAAACAACCGTACTTATGCGGCTCAAGCTATTTTAACTCAAATTCTAGAAAATGCAAAATAAATCCCAACTTACCGTTGTAAAAATTGGCGGTAAGGTTTTAAATAATCCCGAAGCGCTAAACCAATTGTTGCAAGATTTTAGTTCTATTACAGGTCCTAAAGTTATTGTGCACGGTGGCGGATCTGATGCTACCGAAATGGCAAAAATATTGGGCATTGAGGCAACTTTAGTAAACGGCCGTCGCATTACAGATGCAGCTATGTTAGATATTGTTGTCATGACATATGCGGGTTTATTAAATAAAAATATAGTAGCAAAGCTTTCGGCTTTAGGTAATTCTGTTATTGGCTTAACCGGAGCCGATGGTAATAGCATTTTAGCTACCAAACGCGTACATCCCGAAATAGATTTTGGATTTGTTGGCGATGTACAGCAGGTAAATGCACCGTTTATTCATAACTTATTACAGCAAAATTGTATTCCGGTTTTTTGTGCCATTACACACAACGAAAACGGGCAATTATTAAACACCAATGCCGATACCATAGCCTCAGAAATTGCAATTGCACTGACAAAATATTATCAGGTTAAACTTTTTTATTGTTTTGAGAAACTTGGAGTACTAGAAGATGTTGAAAATGAGGAAACTGTGATACAAAATTTGAATGCACAATTGTATGCCGATTTAAAGCAAAAAAATGCTATACATTCTGGTATGATTCCTAAATTAGACAATTGTTTTTACGCCTTAAAAAACGAGGTAAACGAAATTCAAATTGGCTTACCTAAAGCGTTAAACAACTCGAATGTAAAACGAACGTGCATACGTTTATAAAACACTGGAAATGAAATCCATTGAGATACTAACTACAGAAGCAATTGAACTTTTAAAAAATTTAATTCAAACCCCATCTTTTTCTTCTGAAGAAGATCAAACAGCGCTTTTACTTGAGCAATGGTTTATACAAAACCTTATTCCGTTTGAAAGAGAAAATAACAACGTTTGGGCCTATAACCAACATTTTGATGCTAACAAACCAACCTTATTACTTAATTCGCATCATGATACGGTAAACCCAAACACCGCTTATACCAACAATCCGTTTGATACTTTTGTAAAAGATGGGAAACTTTTTGGTTTAGGCAGTAACGATGCGGCGTGGTGCTTTAGTTTCTTTACTTGCAACGTTTACTTATTTTTATTCACAAAAAAATTTATCTCACAATATTGTAATGGTTGCTTCTGCTGAAGAAGAAAGCAGTGGTAAACACGGTTTAAACTCGGTTTTACAACATTTACCCAAATTAGATGTTGCCATTGTAGGCGAACCTACACAAATGCAATTGGCTATTGCCGAAAAAGGCTTGTTGGTTTTAGATGTAACCGTAAAAGGTACCGCATCGCACGCAGCACACATCAATTCGGATAATTCAATTTATAACACATTACCGGTTATTGAATGGTTTAAAGATTTTACGTTTGAAAAAGTTTCTGACATTTTAGGCCCCGTAAAAATGACGGTTACCCAAATTAATGCAGGTAAACAACATAACGTAGTACCAGCAGATACGCATTTGGTGGTAGATGTACGTGTAAACGACAAATACAGCAATTCTGAATTATATCAAATCATTCAACAACACGTAAATTCAGATAAAGTTGAAGTTAAAGCGCGTTCGTTAAATTTAAATTCATCGGCTATTGCAAAAAATCATCCGTTGGTTCAGGCAGGTATTCAGTTAGGGTAGAACTACATACGGCTCTCCTACCCTTTCCGATCAATCGGTATTATATTGTCAGTCGTTAAAAATGGGGCCGGGCGATTCACCTCGCTCACATACCGCGGACGAATTTATTTATTTACATGAAATTGAAGAAGGAATTCAGATTTACATCAACATGTTATCTGATTTTCTTCTACAAAAATAAAGCTCACAATTATGAAATTATGGGAAAAAGGCATTCCGACTGATAAAAAGATTGAACATTTTACCGTTGGAAATGACAGAGAATTAGATGTTTTATTAGCCAAATATGATGTTTTAGGCAACATAGGCCATGCTAAAATGTTGGCTAAGGTTGGTTTAATTACAGAACAAGAACGCGATATTTTATTGGCTGGATTAGCTGAAATTTTAACAGAAATAGAAGCTGGTAATTTTGTTATTGAAGATGATTTTGAAGATGTACATTCTAAAATTGAATACGATTTAACGCAAAAAGTTGGTGAAGCTGGAAAAAAATACATACCGCACGTTCTAGAAACGATCAGGTTTTAGTTGATGTGCATTTGTTTTTAAAAGATGAGATTACCGAAATTAAAAGTTTGGTAAAAGAACTTTTTGATTTGTTGATGCTAAAAGCAGCGCAATACCAAAACGTTTTATTACCAGGTTACACGCATTTGCAAGTTGCCATGCCATCCTCGTTCGGTTTGTGGTTTTCTGCTTACGCCGAAAGTTTGATTGATGATATTACCATGCTAAATGCAGCTTATAAGGTTATAGATCAAAATCCTTTAGGTTCGGCCGCTGGTTACGGAAGTTCGTTTCCGATTGACAGAACAGAAACGACTCAAAACTTAGGTTTTAGTACATTAAAATATAATGTAGTTGCTGCACAAATGTCGCGCGGTAAAGCTGAAAAAACAACAGCTTTTGCTATGGCTAGCGTTGCTGGAACCTTATCTAAATTAGGAATGGATGTTTGCTTGTACCTTTCTCAAAATTTCGATTTTATGAGGCTGCCTGCTCACCTAACAACCGGTTCGAGCATTATGCCGCATAAAAAAAACCCAGATATTTTTGAATTGCTACGCGGAAAAGCAAATAAAATTCAGGCCTTACCTTACGAATTAACATTAATTACAAACAATTTGCCAAGCGGTTACCACCGTGAAATGCAAATTTTAAAGGAAGGTTTGTTTCCGGCCATTCAAAACTTAAAAGCATGTTTAAGCATGGCACATCATGCACTTAAAGATATTACGGTAAACGAAACTATTTTTGAAGATCCAAAATACAAATATTCGTTTACGGTTGATACGCTAAATGAAATGGTGGTTAGTGGAATTCCGTTTCGTGATGCGTACAAATTGGTAGCAGAACAAATTGAAAACGGAACTTTTAAGGTTCCTGAAGCCACACAACATACGCACGAAGGTAGTATAAACAACCCGTGCTTTAATGAAATAAAAATAAAAATGGAGCAATCCTTTTAAATCACAAAACCTCAAGCAATGCTTGAGGTTTTGTTTTATAAATAATAACCTATGAATTAATATAATCTAGTTTGATTTAATTTTAACTAAAGCTTCTCCGTTCATGCAATAACGCAAACCGCTAGGTTCGGGTCCATCAGGAAAAACGTGTCCTAAATGGGCATCGCAAACATTACATTGCGTTTCTACACGAACCATTCCATATGAAACATCTTTAATGTATTTGATGCTATTTTCTTGAATAGGTTGGGTAAAACTTGGCCAGCCTGTACCTGATTCAAACTTTTCTGTCGCATCAAATAACAAATTATCACAACAAACACAGGCATAAATTCCCGGATCAAAACTACGGCATAAATCGTTACTATGAGAACGTTCGGTACCGTGTTTACGGGTTACATAAAATTGTTCGGGAGTAAGTTGTTGTTCCCATTCTTTCTCTGTTTTTTCTACTCGTTTGCTCGGCGCAGGATTACCAGAAGTAACAAAATGTATAATTGAATTCCAATTTAGCATAATTTAAAATTTAAGGTTACAAATAGTTTGTTCATTTTCGGTAACTAATTTTTTAAAAATAGATGCAGTAAAACTAACGTAATTTTTTTATAACAAATCGTATCCTACCCATTTTTTAAGATGTTAGTAAGGGCAAGTTGGTGCATCTGCATTAAGACCAGAAACTACAATATAACGTTGGAGTTTTTGTAAATATTTTTCAGCGTTAATTTTATTTTTTTTCTATTCTGAACCTTTTAATTGAAGTTTTAAATTTCGATATTTTTCTAACTTAGGTGCAATAACTAATTGACAATATCTAGCTTCTGTATTTTCGGCATAATAGTTTTGATGCTCAATTTCAGCAGGATAAAAAGCAACAAAAGGTTTTACCTCGGTTACTATGGGTGCATCAAATATTTCTTCTAAATTGATAAGCTGATTAATAATAATTTCTTTTTCTTGTTCGGTATTGTAAAAAATAATACTGCGATATTGCGTGCCTTTATCTCCTCCTTGAGCGTTTAATGTAGTAGGATTGTGGGTTACTAAATGAATGGCAACCAAATCTTGCAAACCAATAACTTCAGGATTGTATGTAATTTGAACAACCTCAGCATGGCCCGTTCTACCCGTACAAACTTCACGATAAGCTGGTTTTTTAATAAAACCTCCGCTAAAACCGCTTGTTACAGATAAAACACCTTCGGTTTCTTTAAAAATAGCTTCGGTGCACCAAAAGCAACCACCGCCTAGCGTAATTTGTTTTGTTTCCATCTTCGTTATTTTTTTATATAGTCGTTACATAAAATAAAACCTGACAAATACTTATAAAAAATCCCTTTAAACAATGTTTATAGGGATTTCTGCATGTTAAGCTTATTCGTTTATTTAAAATTGAATCGAAAAATTGATTTATAAATTTTCAATGCCTACAAAATTTGCATCAACAATTCTTTTCCATTCTGAATTTTTTTTAATGTAAGCAAAAACTAAAGGACAAATGGGCATTAACGTGAAATTATTTTGTTCTATGTATTTCAATGTCTTTAAAATTAAAGCTTTTGCAACACCAAGCCCTGCTAATTCAGGAGCAGTTTCTGTATGAATTAGCTTAATTACTGAACCAGATTCTTTAAAATCAATAAAAGCAGTAAATCCGTTAACTTCTAATTCAAATCTATTTGTAATTAAATTTTTTACAATATCTAAATCTATATATTCTTGCTTCATTACTTTTTATTAAAATAACAATTGGTTATATTCTGGATGCTTATCAAACTGTGCTTTTGCAAAGGGACATAATGGCAAAATTTTATAATTATTAGCTTGTGCATAATTAATTAAAGCAGTTAGTAACTCTTTACCAACGCCGCGTCCGTTATAACCTTCGGCAACATGTGTGCTATCAATAATAAATTTGGTGTTTCCTGCCCACGTATATGTCATTTCGCCTGCAAAATCATCATCAATATAAGCTTTAAATATACCGTTTTTTGTGTTGTTTTCGTGTTTAATTTCCATGCTGTATAGTATTTAATTAATTATATCACAATTTTTATACCGAAAATAAAAAAAGCTACCTAAAAAGGCAGCTTAACTTATGCTTCTGTTTCATCAGATGTTTCATCCATAAAATCTTCATCGTCAAAATATGCTTCATCTTCTTCGTCGGCGTCCATATCAAACCAATACGGCTCAATCATTTCTCGATCAGCTAAAAAATCTAAACGTTCGGTTATATTTTGCGCAAAAAATAAACGTTGGGTTTTACCAATAGCATCGGACAAGCGAATTAATTTGGGTTCAAAACGGCTTTTTAGCAACAAATCACAATCGTCGATAATGAACATTTTAAGTTGGTTGACATCGAATCCGGCAGAACCGAACATTTCGTTTAAACGCAACGGTGTTCCGATCAAAATATCAATTCCTACTGAAATTTGATTTTTATCGTCGTCTAAATCTGTTTTATCGTGTGTCATAAATACGCGTAGCCCGCTGTGCTTGCACATTTCTTTAAAAATGGCTTCGGTTTCTAAAGCTTTTTCACGATCTAAAACAATAATTAGCGCACGTGGAGATTGCTCGAATGGCTTTTGTAGTTTTTGGCAAACATTAATAGCCATGGTTGTTGTTTTACCCGATTGTGGGCCTGAAACTACAACAACGTCTGAACCGCTTTTTATGGTGCTCCAGGTTTCGCGTTGCATTTCGTTGGGTTCGGTTAAACCCATTTCAATCAAGGCTTGTTGTAGGTTATCGTTTATTTTTTTTAATTTCATTTTGGTACTATTTGCTGGCAAAAAGTTTCACATCGTTTTCTGATATTTCTTTTTCGCCTAATATGATTAATCTTTCGATTACGTTACGTAATTCACGAATGTTTCCGGTCCAATCGTATTGTTGTAAAAGTTGAATGGCTTTGGGTGAAAACTTTTTTTGTTGGGTGCCTTGTTCGTCGGCAATTTTTTTGGTGAAATATTCGATTAACAACGGAATATCATCACGGCGATCGTTAAGCGCTGGAACTTTTATTAAAATTACGGCTAAACGGTGGTATAAATCTTCGCGGAAACGCCCTTCGGCAATTTCTTTTTTTAAATCTTTATTGGTTGCTGCCAATACGCGAACATCAATTTTAATATCTTTATCGGCACCTACGCGCTGAATTAATCCTTCTTGCAGGGCACGTAAAACTTTGGCTTGGGCTGAAAGGCTCATATCGCCAATTTCGTCTAAAAATATGGTTCCGTTATTGGCAGCTTCAAATTTACCTGCGCGGTCTTTAACGGCAGACGTAAAAGCGCCTTTTACGTGACCAAATAATTCAGATTCGATTAATTCACTTGGAATGGCTGCACAATTCACCTCAATTAACGGTGCTGAGGCACGATTAGATTTTTCGTGAATTTGATGCGCAACTAATTCTTTACCTGTTCCGTTTGGTCCGGTAATTAAAACGGGCATCGGTTGGAGCAACTTTATCAATCATAACCAAAACATCTTTTATAGCTTGGCTTTGACCGATTATTTCGTAGTTTTTAGAAACTTTTTTCTTTAAAATTTTGTTTTCTACCACCAATTGTTTGGTATCTAATGCATTGCGCATGGTAGTTAACAAACGATTTAAATCGGGCGGTTTAGAAATATAATCGTAAGCACCTAAACGCATGGTGTTTACAGCGGTATCTAAATCACCGTGGCCAGAAATCATAACGATTGGAATTTCGGGCTTAATTTTTTTGGCTTCGACCAAAAATTCTTCGCCGTCCATATTAGGCATTCTAATATCACATAAAACCAAATCGTAATCTTCGGCTTTGTACTTTTCTAAACCTATTTTACCATCTTCCGCTTCATCTACCACATACGTTTCATTTTCTTCGGTTAAAATTCGAACTAAAACGCGACGAATGGCTGCTTCGTCTTCAATGATTAAAATTTTACTCATACGTTACGCATTTACTTACTTGCAAAAATACATTTTTATTTGGTTGTGCTTCATTACTTACTGAGAATATACAAAAAAACTGCAACCTTACGTTGCAGTTTTTTATTTAATATTTTAACCATTTGTAAATTTCTTTCCAACTTGGCTTTTTGCCGTACATTAAAATACCTACGCGGTAAATTTTTGAGGCAAACCAAACCACTGCAAAAAACGTGGCAATAAGCAATATCATTGATGTTATAATTTGCCATAACGGCACACCAAACGGAATACGCATTAGCATTACAATAGGCGATGTAAACGGTATGAATGAAAATATGGTTGCTACGGTACCGTGCGGATCGTTCATTACAGTAAAGAAACCTACATAAACCCCCAACATTAATGGCATAATAATAGGCATTAAAAATTGTTGTGAATCGGTTTCGTTATCTACCGCTGCACCAATAGCTGCATATAATGAGCTATATAAAAAATAACCACCGGTAAAGAAAACAACAAACGATATTAATAATGTTGCTATTGGTAGTTTCATTACTTCATCGATATATAAATTGATATTATCTAATCCGCTTTGTCCGTGCTGAATGGCATTGGCCATTTCTTGGGCTTGTGCTACTTGCGGGCTACTGCCCATAAAAGAATGTGCGGCTAATAAAATAGCTAAACCACAAATGGCCCAAATTGCAAATTGTAAAATACCAGCTAATGAATTTCCGATAATTTTACCCATCATTAAATCGAAAGGTTTTACGGATGAAATGATGATTTCTATAATACGATTGGTTTTTTCTTCAATCACCGAGCGCATTACGTAATTACCGTAAATAATAATGAACATCATAATTAAATAGCCAAATAACGAACCAATGGCAATTTTAATTTCGTTGATGCCTTTTAAGGTATTTTCGCCCGAAAACTTAACTACGGTAATTTCAGAATCGGCTTTAGCTTCATCAATCTTTTTGTAATCAATATTTAGTTTTTCAATGTTATTGCGAGTAATTACATCGTTTATTTTTCTTTCGATAGAAAAAATGGCATCTAAAGATGGGCTATCTTCTGAAATATATTGAACCGTTTTTGCGATTTGCTGAATGCTATCGGCTTGTGGCACATAAATTAAAGCTTTATAACTTTCACTAGCTTGTGCTTTTGCCTCGTCAATTGGCAAGGCAGAAAGATCTATATATTCGGTATGTTTATTGTTTTTGAACTCGGAAATTACATATTGATTGGCATCATGAATGGCAATTTTTTTAATATCCGAATCGTTAATTTTGGTAAGAAAAGCAATTAATGCTGTCATTCCTAATATTAATAAAGGCCCTAAAATAGTCATTACAATGAATGATTTGTTACGCACTTTATTAATAAATTCGCGATTAATGATTAAAAATAAATTTTTCATACTTAAAATTGATTCGGGGTTGCACCTTGAACTGACGAAATAAAAATATCGTTAATGCTCGGAATATTTTCTGTAAAATGCGTTACTACGCCGTTTTGTAACAAAATAGGTAAAACTTGGTTGGGCACATCGTTACCTAAATGAACGTTTAACTTTAGCTCGTTGTTTAACGATTTAAAATCGGCTTGTTCTACCTTGTATTTTAAAGTTAGCTCGTACATTAACTTTTCTACATCGTTCGGAATAATTCCAACTTGGTACGAATTGTTGCGGTATTGCTTTTTTACATCAATTAATTTACCCTCGATAATTTTGTTTGATTTGTCGATTAGCGCAATATAGTCACACATTTCTTCAACCGATTCCATTCGGTGGGTAGAAAAAATAATGGTTGTACCTTTTTTGTTTAGTTCTAAAATTTCGTCTTTAATCAGATTGGCATTTACCGGGTCAAACCCAGAAAACGGTTCGTCTAAAATTAACAATTTAGGCTGATGCAAAACGGTAACAATAAATTGCACTTTTTGCGCCATTCCTTTAGAAAGTTCTTGTAGTTTTTTATCCCACCAGCTTTCAATATTTAATTTTTCGAACCAATATTTTAATTGTTTTTTGGCTTCGTTGCGATCCATCCCTTTTAGCTGTGCTAAATACAAGGCTTGTTCGCCTACTTTCATAGATTTATACAAACCGCGTTCTTCTGGCATATAGCCAATTTCGCCCACATGGTGCGGTGCTAAAGGTTTGCCATTAAAAAGTACTTGCCCTTGATCTGGATATGTAATTTGATTGATGATGCGAATTAAGGATGTTTTTCCTGCGCCGTTAGGGCCTAAAAGCCCATAAATGCATCCGCTAGGAATGGTTAAAGATACGTTATTCAGTGCCGTATATTTGCCGTAACGTTTTACAACGTTTTTAACTTCTAAGATGTCGTTCATTTAAAAAACTTTTAACGGTACAAATTTAACTTATAAGTAGGCAAATGCCTATTATTGTTACATAAAAAACCCAACTTATTCAAGTTGGGTTTTAAATATATAAAATAAGATGGTAGTTATGAGAACATTTCTTTTACTTTTTCGAAAAATGATTTTTCGGATTTTGATGGATGTGGTTTAAAATTATCATCTTCCATCATGTTTTCAAAGAATTGTTTTTGCTCTTTATTTAAAGTTTTTGGTGTCCAAACATTAACGTGAACCAACATATCGCCAGATCCGTATCCGTTTAATGAAGGAATACCTTTGCCTTTTAAGCGTAAAATTTTACCAGATTGTACGCCTGCATCAACTTTAATACGAACTTTACCTGTTGCTGTTTCAATTTCTTTAGATGTTCCTAAAACAGCTTCTGGATACGAAATATACAAATCAAAATGAATATTTTCGCCTTCACGTTTTAACGTTGGATGCTCAATTTCTTCAATTACCACTAATAAATCGCCCGGAACAGAATCTTTACCTGGAGCTTCGTTTCCTTTGCCAGAAACTTTTAATTGCATGTCGTTACCAACACCTGCAGGGATTTTAATTGTTACAGTTTCTTCTTCAACAATTAATCCTTGCGCATCGGCATTATTAGGTTTTGAGCTAATTACTTGGCCTGATCCGCCACATGTATTACAGGTTGCAGCAGTTTGCATACGACCTAAAATAGTTTGCTGAATACGTGTAACTTGACCGCTACCATTACAAGTAGAACAAGTTGTATAAGTTACGCCTGGTGCCTGAACTTTACGTTTTACTTTTACTTTTTTCTCAACGCCCAAAGCAATATCTTCTAAAGTAAGTTTTACTTTGATACGTAAGTTTGCGCCTTTAACGCGCGCTTGACGGAAACCACCGCCTCCGCCGCCAAATCCGCCAAATCCGCCGAAACCACCACCGAAAATATCACCAAATTGGCTAAAAATATCTTCCATGTTCATTCCGCCGCCGCCGTATCCGCCGCCGCCTTCAAAAGCTGCATGACCGTATTGGTCGTAACGCGCCTTTTTGTCAGCATCGCTTAAAATTTCATAAGCTTCGGCTGCTTCTTTAAATTTTTCTTCGGCTTCTTTATTACCTGGGTTTTTATCAGGGTGAAATTCTACCGCTTTTTTACGGTAAGCCTTTTTAATTTCGGCTTCCGTAGCACCTTTAGAAATCCCTAATATTTCGTAATAATCTTTTTTCATTGTAAATATGTCTTATAAGAAATTATTGGCCAACCACTACTTTTGGGAAGCGAATAATTTTATCTCCTAATTTGTATCCTTTTTCTATAACATCAACAACTTTACCTTTAAGTTTATCGCCTGCAGGGGTTTGCGTTATAGCTTCGGCAATATCTGCATCAAAAACATCACCTGCTTTTAATTCTACTTCTTCTAAACCTTTGCTTTTTAAGGTTGCTTTTAATTTGTCAAAAATTAATTCTACACCTTTAACTAAGTTTTCGCCTTCAGATTTAGAAATTTGTGGTAAAGCTCTGTCAAAATCATCAACAACCGGAAGTAAAGCTTGTAATACTTCTTGGTTTGCTGTTTTCATTAATTCTAATCTTTCTTTAGAAGTGCGCTTTTTATAGTTTTCAAATTCTGCAAACAAACGTAAAAAACGATCTTTTTCGGCAGCTAATTCTTGCGTAAGTTTTTCTTCTGCAGAAAGAACCTCGTCAGTATTTGTTGCGTTTTCTTGAACGTTTTCGTTTTGTAACTCTTCATTTTCTATATTACCCGTGATATCTTGACTCATAGCTTATATTATATTTTATTTATAATAGCAGGTTAACAGCAAATAATTTGCCAATTTGAATTTGATGCCACAATGTCAGCTTTTGGCTTATTTTAAGAAAAAACTTGCTTTTTTAATACTTTTATTAGCTTTTCTTAACCTAGATTAATTTGAGTTGAAGGAATTAGATAGTAGTTTTGCGGTAATAAATAATAATTCACATTTTAATAAATAAAACTATGAAAAAACAATTATTAAGTGTTTTCGCTTTATCTATGATGACTTTAGCGGTTGTATCTTGTAAAAACGAAGCTTCTCAAGCTCAAGATGCAGTAGAAATTACTGAAAACGCTGAAAATGCTGACGTATATACTGCCAACGTAGAACAATCTAAAATTAACTGGACTGGTTCTAAAGTTGTTGGTGGACAACACCAAGGTACAATTACTTTAAAATCTGGTGATGTTGCTGTTGCTGATGGTGCTGTACAAAACGGTACTTTTGTAATTGACTTTACTACAATTAACGTAACTGACTTAGAAGGTGACGATAAAGCATATTTAGAAGCACACTTAAAAGGTACAAACCAAGATGATTCAGTAGATCATTTCTTTAACGTAACAGAATTCCCTGAAGGAAAATTTGAAATTGCTTCTGTTACTACAAATGGTGCTGAAACTACAATTACAGGTAACTTAACTGTTAAAGGAATTACTAAATCTGTTTCTTTCCCAGCTAACGTAACTGTTACTGACGAAGTTGTTACTATTGAAACACAAAGTTTCCCAATTAACAGAACTGACTTTAACATTAACTACGGTTCTAAATCTAAATTTGCTGATTTAGCTGCTGATCAAGTTATTAGTGATGATATTTTAGTTCAATTAAATGTTGTAGCTAACAAATAATCTGACTTACAATTTAATTTAAAAAAAACGAGCGATTTAAACCGCTCGTTTTTTTTATACCAAGCTTTTAACAGCGGTATTAATATCTTCATAAACAAAATTAAAATCGTGTGTTTTAATTTTGTTGTTTACTACAAATTGGCCATCTAAAACCAAATGTGCCATTTCGCCCATTGCCATTTTTAATAATCCGGATGGAATGTTAGGTAACCATATTTTAGAGCCAACTTGATTGGCAATGGCTTGCATAAGCTGTGCACAAGTTACCGGATTAGAAGCTACTGCGTTAAAAACGCCATCTAATTCGTGCATTAAAACAAAGGCATACATGCGCACCAAATCGTCAATATGAATCCATGAATAAATTTGCTTACCTGATCCGAAATTAGCACCAATATATTTTTTTACAGGATTAACCATTAACGGAAAAGCTCCGCCAGCTCTTGCAAGTACCAATCCGGTACGAAGCTTGGTTACTTTAATATGTAAAGATTCGAAAAAATCGGCGGTTTGCTCCCATTTTTCAACCACATCTGCTAAAAAATAATCGCTATGACCGTGGTAAGATTCTGTATATTTTTCGGTTAAGCTATCCGGATAAATACCAATAGCCGAAGCGCAAATAAAATGTTTAATTTGATGTGCTGGCAATTCTCGAACCGCATTAAACAAAAGCTTAGTGCTATTTACACGGCTGTCGATTATTTGTTTTTTATATCCTTTGGTCCATCTTTTAGAAATGGTTGCTCCAGCTAAATGAATAATTGCATCAACGCGGGCAAAACAAGCTTTGTCCATAATTTGCTCGTCAGTATCCCAAAAAAAACTTTTTACTTTTTTATGATTAAAAATAGTTGCTTTACTTTGAGAATGTGTTAAAATATTAACCTCGTGATTTTGGTTAATTAAATATTCAACCAATTGTTTGCCAACTAGGCCAGTTGCTCCGCTAATTAATACTTTCATTTACTTTTTAACCTTTACGGTCCATTTAAAATTAAATTCTGATACTACATCATTTTTTTCGTCGTAACCAATTGCTTTAAGCCAAAACGTTTCGCCATCGCCCGTAAAAACAGTTTTTGCAATACCTTCTTCTACAATAAACCCATCTTCACAAATAAATCTGATTTTACCGGTAGCTTTTTTGGTAAAGGTTGCATTGCATTCAGCAACCAACATAGAAACTTTTTTGCCTGATTTTTTAATTTGATTCATAACCAAGGCACCGGTTGATAATTCCGCAGCCATGGCTTGAGCAGCAAAATACAATGATTTGAACGGATTTTGATTAAACCATTTGTGTTTAATGCCTACTTCTGCCCTGCTTGTAGATATTGCTGTTAAACGTACGCCGCTCCACCATGCAGAGGGCAATTTAAAAAATAAAAAGCGATTAATATTACTTGGTGTAAAATTCATGATAGTAGTTTTTTTATTAGTTTTAAATACAAGATAACATTTTTTTTTATAAAATCTAAAAAAGAACAAATGTTAATATTTTGTTAAATAACAGTACTTTGTATTGCATAATACCATCTAATAGATATATAT
This sequence comes from Flavobacterium agricola, assembly GCF_025919725.1. Classification (NCBI taxonomy): domain Bacteria; kingdom Pseudomonadati; phylum Bacteroidota; class Flavobacteriia; order Flavobacteriales; family Flavobacteriaceae; genus Flavobacterium; species Flavobacterium agricola. The sequence goes on from NZ_CP081495.1 coordinate 1,375,045, forward strand.
TTGTATTAGATATTACAATCTTATAGATAGTATTATTTCATCATCAATCACAATCAAAAAATGAACAGTTTATTTAAAAATTATCTTTATGAACATAGAGAACACTAAAGCACAGATGCGTAAAGGCGTTTTAGAGTTTTGTATACTTTCTGTATTAAAAGAAAAAGAAGCGTATACATCAGAAATTTTAGACACCTTAAAAGACGCAAAATTATTGGTAGTTGAAGGCACTATTTACCCTTTGCTAACGCGATTAAAAAACGATGGCGTACTGACTTACAGATGGGAAGAATCTACCTCTGGACCACCACGAAAATATTACGGTTTAACAGATGACGGACATATTTTTTTGGAAGAATTAAGTAAAACTTGGCAAGAATTAGCAGGCGCAGTAGCAACAATCACTTTAAATCAACACAACCATGAATAAAACAGTAAATATAAACGTTGGAGGTTTATTTTTTCATATAGACGAAAATGCCTACATCAAACTAAACAACTATTTAAAAGCAATTAAAGCTTCTTTAGCTGAAGATTCTAAAGAGGAAGTAATGAATGATATAGAAATACGCATTAGCGAAATTTTTACTTCTAGAATTAAGCAAGACAAGCAAGTAGTAAACTTGTTAGATATTGAATACGTAATCGACATTATGGGGCAACCGGAAGATTACATTATTGAAGAGGATTTTGTTAAACCAGAACAACCAAATTACGACACAGAAAGTTTTAACAAAAAACTATATCGTGATGAAGATGAAGGTAAAATTGGTGGCGTTTGTGCCGGTTTAGGTCATTATTTCGGTATAGATAGCATTTGGATTCGTTTACTATTTATCTTTTTATTCTTTGTAACAGCTGGAACCAGCTTATTAATTTACTTTATATTATGGGTTATTGTACCTAAAGCAATTACTACGTCAGAAAAATTGCAAATGAAAGGGCAACCTATAAACATTTCGAATATTGAAAAAAAAATTAAAGAAAGTTTTGATAGCGAAGAATTAAACCGAAAATCTAAAAACGTAGTTTCGGGCATCGAAAGTTTTTTAAAAAAAACATTTTACGTAATTTCTAAATTCTTTGGTGTTTTCTTATTATTCATTTCAATTGTTTCTTTAGGCGGAATTTTAATTTTTGGAGGGACATTAATGTTGGCATCTGCCAGCTTAATTGATACGGTTGCTGTTTTTGACATTCCGTTTGAATCTATGACCTTGTTTTGGTTTGCCTTACTAACAACCTTAACCAGCGGAATTCCATTTTTATTCCTAATCCTATTCAGCTTTAAAATTTTAAATCCAAACTTTAAAACTTTTGGCCGTTATACCACATTAAGCTTATTAATTATTTGGTTTTTATCAATTTTAGGATGGATTGCTTTCGGAATTAGACAAGGTGCGCAAGAACAATATGTGGGCCGTGTAACTGAAAAAATGGAATTAAATCTAAGCCCAACTGATACGTTATTGGTAAACTTTAATAACAATAGCTTTTATTCGGCTGAAGAAAACCCGAGCTATTCTGGTAAAGTTATGCTGAATGAAAACGGAGAAAAAGTTTTATATTCTAACCGAGTAGAATTAATTTTTAAAGAAACCGATGCAACACCTTATGTTTTAATAGAAAAAAATGCACGTGCTGCAGAAATTGGCGAAGCAACAAAAATAGCAACGGATATTCGTTTTAATACTCAAGTAAATCAAACATCAATTTTAGCTGACAATTACTATACGTCAGATAACAAAAATAAAAAGAACAGAAAATCGGTTAAATTATACGTTTACGTGCCAAAAAACACCGTAATAAAAATGAATAAAGAAGCGCGAAACTTTTCGAACACGTTTTTAAATTCAAACCAAAAATCGGACGCACCTTTATTTAGTTTTGACAGCAACAACCTGCTAACTTGTGTAAACTGCGAAACAATTATTGATCCTGTATTTAAACCCAATCAACCAACCAATTTAGAATTTGAAATTGATTCTATTTTAAACGCAACCAACTAAACTATGATACGATTTACTCTTTATTACATAAAACTAATTATTGCCTTTATTACAGCCTTATTTTTTACCAGCTGCAACTTAAATTTTAATGGCATGGAAACCATTGCTCATAAAGGCGATATAATTAAAAAAGAAATTAGTTTACCAAGCAGTTTTAACAAAATTAAAGTTTCAAACGCTTTGCATGTTATTGTTTCTCAAAATGCAGAAACTAAAGTTTGGGTAGAAGCGCATGAAAATTTACACGAACATATTAGCGTTTCTGTAGAGAAAGAAACTTTAGTAATTAAAAAAGATAAGAATTTTAAATCTAACAGCGTAAATACCATTTATGTAACGGCGCCAAATATTGAAAAACTAAAGGCATCTAGCGGGTACTATAAAATCGTTTAACGAATTAAAAGTGCAAGAATTAGATATAGAAGCATCAAGCGCAGCCGAAATAGATTTGCATGTAGTTGCTAAAGAAATTGCTATAAACGCATCTTCAGCCGCACATGTTAACCTAATGGGTAAAGTAGTTGATTTAGAAATTAGTAGTTCGAGTGCAGCAACTGCAGATGCTAGCAAACTAACCAGTAAAGATGCAGAAGCAAACGCATCAAGCGGAGCTACCATAAAAATAAACGCCGTAAACGAGTTAAAACTAAATGCATCAAGCGGTTCGAGCATTTTGTATTATCCAACAGCAAACCATTTAGAAACTAAAACAAGTTCTGGAGGTTCTGTAAAGGCTTATTAATTAAGATATAAAGAAAATCATTAGTGCTAAACTAGTGATTTTTTTTATATTTGTAGAAACACAATACATATGCGCAGTTTAAAATCAGTTATAATTTTATCCATTTTAGTATTTTCTTTTACCAATGCGTTGGCTCAAAAAAGAGAAAAAATTAAAGGTTCTAAGTTCATTGCTATCACCCAGCATGAAATAGAAAACTTTGATACAATGGAAATTTATAATGACATAGAAGTACATTTAATTGCCAGTAATAAACCAAGCATTGAAATTGAAGCCGACGATAATTTGCATGAAAATGTTGAAAAAGTGGTAGAAAACAATCGGTTAATTTTACGAACAACAAATGATGTTACCGGCGCAAAAAAATTTGTGATACGCGTAAGGTACACACCAAGCTTAAAGCTTATAGAAATGAAAGATGATGCACAGCTTAATGCTTTGCAAACCATAGAAATTGATAACATTACCATTAAAAACTTTGACAATTCGCGTTCTTTTTTAAACGTAAAAAGCCCAATGTTTACTTTAATTTTATCGGACAAAGCAAGAGCAGAACTTAATTATGCTGGTGAAAATGTTTCGTTAGAAATGAGTAAAAACACCTCAATAAAAGCATTAATTACAAGTGATATTTTTAAATTAGATATGTATCAAAAAGCCAACGCAACTATTGAAGGTGATGCAAATAAAGGAAAAATACGCTTGGATAACGATGCTACCTTTAAAGGCCGAAATATTGGTTTAGTTACAGCTGATGTGTTGGTTGAAACGAATGCTACCGCTATTGTAAATATTAAAGAAAGCATCAGCATTTCTGCTTCAGGAAAATCGCAAGTAGAAATTTATGGAGAACCTACTACGTTTACCATTAAAAAGTTTATAGACAAAGCAAGTTTATATAGAAAATAAAAAAAGCTCTGATACATCAAATCAGAGCTTTTTTATTTTTATTTATTTAGCAGCTAAATAACGTTCGGCATCTAAGGCTGCAATACAACCTGATCCGGCAGCAGTAATAGCTTGTCTGTAATCTTTATCCTGAACATCACCACAAGCAAAAACGCCAGGTAGGTTTGTTTTTGAAGTTTTTCCTTCAGTAATTAAATATCCTACTTCATCCATGGTAATTTGTCCTGCAAAAATATCGGTGTTCGGTTTATGTCCAATAGCAACAAAAAATCCGGTAGCTTCAATTGTTTTTTCTGTATTTGTAGTTTTATCTAAAACTTTAATACCCGTAACTACATTTCCATCACCTAAGACCTCAACAGTATCTGTGTTCATTAAGATTTCGATATTTGGCGTATTTCTAACACGATCTTCCATAATTTTAGAAGCTCTAAATTTATCGCTACGTACCAACATGGTTACTTTTTTACAAAGTTTAGCTAAATAATGTGCTTCTTCGCAAGCGCTATCACCAGCACCAACAATTACTACATCTTGATTTCTGTAAAAAAAACCATCACAAACCGCACAAGCAGAAACACCACCTCCCATTTGTAAATAATGTTGTTCTGATGGAAGTTCTAAATATTTTGCTGTTGCTCCGGTAGAAATAATTACCGTTTCTGCATGAATTTCAGTTGTTTCGTTAATCCATACTTTTTTAACATCGCCTTGTAATTCAGCTTTAGTTGCCCACCCGTCACGAACATCAGTTCCAAAACGTTTAGCTTGAGCTTGTAATTGCATCATCATTTCAGGTCCGGTAATCCCTTCTGGATATCCTGGAAAGTTTTCTACATCATTTGTAGTGGTTAATTGTCCACCAGGTTGCATCCCTTGGTATAAAACTGGATTCATATTTGCACGTGCAGCATAAATAGCAGCTGTATAACCTGCCGGTCCCGAGCCAATAATTAAGCATTTTACCTTTTCTATAGTATTTGACATAGTTAAATATTCTTTATTTATATCTCGCAAATGTAACCAAACCAATACAAATCTACAATTCGATTTACATACAATTTATCACATAAGTCCTTATAAAAAATCAGATAGGTGACTAAACTTACAGTAAAAAACTAAAAATAAGTTTTTTATACCCTATTATAAATCAATCGCTTAAAAAATCATTCAAAAAAAAGAGTAAAAAAAACAGCAAAAAGCTTTTAATTTTAAAAATATGTGTTACTTTTGCATCGCAATACAGAACAAACGGGGTGTAGCGTAGCCCGGTTATCGCGCCTGGTTTGGGACCAGGAGGTCGCAGGTTCGAATCCTGCCACCCCGACAAGTTTTTATAAAACAAATCGTTTATTTTGTATTGCAAATTAAGATAACCTTCGGGGTGTAGCGTAGCCCGGTTATCGCGCCTGGTTTGGGACCAGGAGGTCGCAGGTTCGAATCCTGCCACCCCGACAAAACAAAAGCCATAACAAATTGTTATGGCTTTTTTATTTTTAATTAATCTTATACAGAATATTCTGCATACATTTTTCTACAAAATTCATATCGGTTGGATTATAATCTAACATGTAATGAATTTCTTTATTTTTTAATAAATATTTACGATGGTAAATAACATGGTACAATGTTAAGGTATCGTCTACAACCGTATAAGTACCTTTTATTTTAGTTATTTTCCGATCTCCTTTAATATTTTGCTTCACAACCTGAAAGGTATAATCAGGAAATAAAGTCATTTGTACACTATTATAATGATCTTCTGCTCCACTCTTCACAATCCCAACATATGTTCCAGAAACTTCTTTAAAAACAGAAGCGGTTTGTTCAACCAAATTCAAGCTATCTAAATAATTTTCTTGTAATGAAATTGCATCCGCTTGTTGGCTACAATTTGAAAAACATAAAAGGGCCCCAATTCCAAAAATGACTTGACCGTTTGTCATACTCGCATTATTATCTATTCTTAAATAAATAAACCTTATATTTATTTATTCTATATTTATAACGACAAAAATTAGTTTTTAGTATGATTATATCAATCAGTATTTTGCTTATTTTTGTAAAAAAAATATATCTTTACAATGTTAATACTAGGAATTGCTGGAGGAACGGGTAGCGGAAAAACTACTGTTGTTCATCAAATTATGAAAGAACTGGATGAAAATGAAGTTGGAATTATTTCTCAAGATGCTTATTACCGTTCTAACGATCATTTAAGTTATGATGAAAGAGCTCTTATAAATTATGATCATCCACGAGCAATTGATTTTGATTTACTTTATTCTCATTTAAAAGAACTTAAAGACGGAAAAGCGATAGAACAACCCGTTTATTCGTATGTTTACCACAACCGTACAAAAGACGTAGTTTTAACACAACCACGTAAAGTTATGATTGTTGAAGGTATTTTAATTTTAACAGATCTGAAAGTTAGAGATTTGTTTGATATTAAAATATTTGTGCATGCCGATTCTGACGAGCGATTAATTCGTCGTTTAAAGCGTGATATTGCCGAGCGTGGCCGTGATATGGAAGAGGTTTTAACCCGTTACCAAACTACTTTAAAACCGATGCACGATCAGTTTATAGAACCATCAAAACAATTTGCTGATATCATTATTCCGAACGATACGCACAACAGCGTAGCAATTGATATTGTTAGAACCGTTATTTCTGATAAATTATAAAAATGAAAAAAAAGTTTCAGCTTTTAGTTACCAAATATCCTAAGCTTAAAAGCTTGTCTAACAAATACATTATTGCCATTTTTTTATTTGGCATTTGGATGCTATTTTTAGACAACTATTCGGTTTTAGATCATGCCAATTTAAACGCTGAAATAAAAACGCTGCAAACCAACCAAAAATATTATATCAACGAAATTAACAAAGATCAAAAACAAATTGATGAACTTCGAAAAAGCGAAAAGCTTGAAGGTTATGCTCGTGAAAAATATTTTATGAAGCGGCCAAACGAAGATATTTATATTATTGAGTTTGAGAATGAAACTCCTTAATTCAACCAATTAAATTTACGCATCTAAAATATGGATCAAAAGTTATTTAGTGATTTTGAACCGGTTTTATCAAAACAATGGAAAAACTTAATTCAGTACGATTTAAAAGGAGCTGATTATAACGAAACCTTGCTTTGGGAAACGCCAGAAGGTTTTAAAGTGAAACCTTTTTATCACCATGATGAATTTGGTACCGCTCTAACTCCAAATACAAAAGTTACTGAGTTTCGCATCACGCAAGATATTTACGTTCACGATTTTCAAAAATCTGTTTACAAAGCCAATCAAGCCGTTGTTCGAGGAGCCGAAAGTTTAAAGTTTATTATTCCAAACGCACAAGTTGATGCTATTGCTTTATTAACTGCGTTAGAAAATAAAAACCTTACCATTTATCTTGATTTAAAATTTTTAGATACAACCTACATAACTAAACTGGACCAATGGTTAGCTAACCAAAGGTTTCAGGTTTATATTTTAACAGATGTAGTAGGTTATTTAGCCGAAAACGGCGTTTGGTACAACAACCAAGAAACCGATTTTAAAGCAATAATCAACTTATCTCAATCTATAAAAAACTGCAATTTTATTGCAGTAAATGCTAGCTTATATCAAAACGCAGGAGCAACATGCACCCAACAATTGGCATTTGCCTTGGCGCATGTTAACGAATATTTTAATGCAATTTCTACTTTTAATCAAACCGTTGTTATAGAAATAGCAGTTGGCACCAATTATTTTTTTGAAATTGCTAAGCTACGCGCCTTACGTATTTTGTTTGATGCCTTAAATCAAACCTACAACACGCAAGCCAAATTGCATATTTTCGCTTTTCCTACCAAACGCAACAAAACCATTTACGACTACAACACCAACATGTTGCGTACAACTACCGAATGTATGAGCGCTATTATTGGTGGAGCTGATGCAGTTATGAACTTACCTTACGATGCCCTTTTTCATAAAAACAATGAATTTGGCGATCGCATTGCACGCAATCAATTACTAATCTTAAAAAACGAAAGTTATTTAGATAAAGTAAACAATCCGGCAGACGGAGCGTATTATATTGAGTTTTTAACGCAAATCTTAGCCGAAAATGCGTTAGAATTATTCAAAAAAATAGAATCTCATAACGGTTTTATTGCCGGTTTATTAAACGGAGCTATTCAAAAACAAATTACCGAAGCAGCTACTAAAGAACAAGAACTTTTTGATGCAGGTAAGGAAGTTTTGTTGGGTACCAACAAATACCCGAATCCGGCAGATAAAATGTTAAACGATTTAGAACTTTTTCCGTTTAACACCAAACAAACCGGTAAAAAGGTTTGTATGCCCGTTGTAGAAAAACGTTTGGCAGAGAAAGTAGAACAAGAACGTTTAGCACTCGAAAAACAAGAGCAATAAACGATTGTAAATAGTGGTTATGAGAAAAAACATTCAAAATATACAACTTTCAACATCACCAATAACTGCAGCAAACACAACATTGTTTACCACTGCAGAAGGAATTGATGTGAAACAAACTTATACAGCAACCGATTTAGACCAATTAGAACATCTTGGTTTTGCTTCCGGCATTGCACCTAATTTACGTGGGCCTTATTCAACCATGTACGTTCGCAGGCCGTGGACCATTCGTCAATACGCAGGTTTTTCAACGGCAGAAGAATCAAATGCATTTTACCGTCGCAACCTAGCTGCAGGGCAAAAAGGATTATCAGTTGCGTTTGATTTAGCTACGCATCGCGGATATGATTCAGATCATGAACGCGTGGTTGGGGATGTTGGTAAAGCCGGTGTTGCTATTGATTCGGTAGAAGATATGAAAATTCTTTTCGATCAAATTCCCCTAAACGAAATGTCTGTTTCAATGACCATGAACGGTGCTGTTTTACCCATTATGGCTTTTTATATTGTTGCAGCTAAAGAACAAGGCGTTGATAAAAAATTACTTTCTGGAACCATTCAGAACGATATTTTAAAAGAATTTATGGTGCGTAACACCTACATTTACCCACCTACTCCGTCTATGAAAATTATTGCTGATATATTTGAATATACCAGTCAAAATATGCCCAAATTCAACTCAATTTCTATTTCGGGTTACCACATGCAAGAAGCTGGTGCAACAGCCGATATTGAGTTGGCTTACACCTTGGCCGACGGCTTAGAATATATTCGAACTGGTTTAGCTGCCGGAATGAAAATAGATGACTTTGCTCCTCGCCTTTCATTTTTCTGGGCAATTGGAATGAATCATTTTATGGAAATTGCCAAAATGCGTGCAGCACGTATGTTATGGGCTAAGTTGTTAAGACAATTTAATCCTGAAAATGACAAATCTTTAGCTTTACGTACGCATTGCCAAACTTCTGGCTGGAGCTTAACCGAGCAAGATCCGTTTAACAACGTTGCCCGAACAGCTATTGAGGCAGCAGCGGCAGCCTTTGGAGGTACGCAATCGTTGCATACCAATGCTTTAGACGAAGCCATTGCTTTACCAACCGATTTTTCGGCACGTATTGCACGTAACACGCAAATTTACTTACAAGAAGAAACAAAAATTACCAAAACGGTTGATCCGTGGGCTGGTAGTTATTATGTAGAATCTTTAACGCATGAAATTGCACAGAAAGCTTGGGTTTTAATTGAAGAAGTTGAAAGCTTAGGCGGCATGACAAAAGCGATTGAATCTGGCATTCCAAAACTTCGAATTGAAGAAGCTGCAGCCCGCAAACAAGCACGAATTGATTCGGGCCAAGATATTATTGTTGGCGTTAACCAATACCGATTAGAAAAAGAAGATCCGTTACAAATTTTAGAAGTTGACAATCAAATTGTACGACAACAACAAATTGAACGTTTAAACCATATAAAATCGACTCGTAACAACGATAAAGTTCAAGCTAGCTTAACTAAATTAACTGAAGCTGCAAAAACAGGTAATGGCAATTTATTAGAAATTGCGGTTGAAGCTGCTGAGAATCGTGCAACTTTAGGCGAAATTTCTGACGCATTAGAAGTTGTTTACGGACGTTATAAAGCACAAATTAAATCGTTTAGCGGCGTGTACAGCAAAGAAATCAAAAATAACGAAAGCTTTGAAAAAGCGAAGAACTTAGCCAACGAATTTGCAAAATTAGAAGGGCGTCGTCCGCGCATTATGATTGCTAAAATGGGGCAAGACGGTCACGATCGTGGAGCAAAAGTTGTAGCAACCGGTTATGCCGATGTAGGTTTTGACGTAGATATGGGGCCTTTATTTCAAACCCCGGCCGAAGCTGCCAAACAAGCGGCAGAAAACGATGTGCATATATTAGGCGTTTCGTCATTAGCTGCTGGGCATAAAACCTTAGTTCCGCAAGTTATTGAAGAACTTAAAAAGCTAAATCGCGAAGATATTATGGTTATTGTTGGCGGTGTTATTCCGGCGCAAGATTACCAATATTTGTTTGATGCGGGGGCAGTTGCTGTATTTGGACCAGGAACAAAAATTGCTGATGCAGCCATTTCTATTCTAGATATTTTATTAGATACCGAATAATTTTTTAAACAAACCAAGCTACAAATTACTTTGGCAGCTTTTTTGCTATATATTATGAAAAAAACAATCTTTTTATTTTTAATCGTTGGTCTTATCGCTTCGTGTAATTCTAAAAAAGAAGCAGAATTTACAGAAGAATCAACTAATAATGCGGAAACAGAAATTACAACTGGTACTGTATTAGAAAATACTGAAACAGAAAAAGATCAGTTTCTGGTTGATGAAACTAAAACGGCCTGCGAAACCTATTATTTAACCTTGTTAAATTCATCTAAAACATTCAAAAAAGATACCGAAGGTTTAGATGCCAGCATAAAACAAAATGGCGGAACGGGCTTACATGTTGTTGTTAAAAAAGAAGGTGAATTAATTAAATATACGGTTTTAGAAACCTATGCTGACAAAAACACCGTTATAAGCACATATTTTTTTAACATCAAAACACAGCAGTTGTATGAAGAAGATTATATAGGTGCGACACCAGAAATGTTAGATTTTGATAAAAAATTAATAACTAAAAATAATTTAGATTGTGACGTTTAAAAAAATATATTTGCACTAATATTTACCACTAAATTTTATGAGAAAAATTTTATTTGTTTTTTTATTTATTATTTCTCCAATTTGTTTTGCTCAAGACAATATTGAAAGCAGCAAAGGTTTAAATAATGAGAAAAAAATAAAGCATTTGCCCCTAAATGCTCAAATATATATTTTAAATAAATATCCTAACGATACCATTGTAAAAGCAGGATATAAAAAAGTTTTATGGAACAAAACTTTTGAAGTGCATTATGATTTTTGGGTGATTGAATTTGATGAAGATGGTCATTGGCTTAAAAACTACACGCCAGACGGGGTTGCAACTTTAGATTCACTTCCGCCACATATTCGCGAACAAGTAAAAACCAACTACCCAAAACAAAAAATTGTACGTTTAGAACAAAAAGAAGGAAACTTAATTATTTATTTAGACAACAATAAAAACTTAAGTTTTAAAAATAAATTAGAATAAAAAAAGCTTTCGCAATGCGAAAGCTTTTTTTGTTAACAACTAAAATTCTTACAATATTTTAAAAAAAATAAAGTTGTTACTACATTAAAAGTGCATTAAAAAAATAACCTTCACCCCACAGAACGTAAAGAACCAATACCTTTGACTATTAATACCTATTTATTATGCAAATATTAGTTGTAGAAGATGATAAAAGAATTAGTGATTTTTTAACCAAAGGCTTAGAAGAAAACGGAAACTTTGTTACGCTATGCAAATCTGCCGAAGATGTTTTAGATCATTACACCAACATAACCTGGGATTTAATAATTTGTGATGTAATGTTACCCGGAATAGATGGCATTCAGTTGGTACAAACCTTACGTTTTAAAAAAGTTTATAGTCCTATTTTAATGCTTAGCGCTTTAAACTCAGTAAACGATAAAGTTTCTGCCTTAGATTATGGTGCGGATGATTATTTAACCAAACCTTTTCATTTTGATGAATTATTGTCGCGAATAAAAGCATTAACCCGCCGTAATCAGTACCAAAACTACGAGCAAAAATCGGCTGTAACAACCATTGGAGATTTAATTATAGATCAAGATCAGTACAAAGTTTACAAAAACGGAACCGAAGTTGTGCTATCACCCCGAGAATACAAACTATTAAATTATTTAATAGAAAATAAAAACAAAACCGTAACCGCGTACAAATCTTGAACGCCGTTTGGGGTATTACCTTTAACAACCAAACCAATGTGGTAGATGTATATATCTCGTACATTCGTAATAAGGTAGATAATCCGGAGAATCCATATATTATTACCGTAAAAGGCGTTGGTTATATGTTTAAAGCTTAAAACAATGAACTTAAAATACAGATTAGCCAGCTATTCGGCCTTAATTTTTACGCTTTTAATTTTTATAGCATCTGCCATTATTTACGTAATTTTTTACAATTGGATGGAGCATGAAAAGTTAGAAACGCTAGAAAACAAAGCTTTGCTTGCTGCCATTTATTATTTAGAACATGACGAACAATCGGAAGTAGAAAAAAACTTTACAAGTAGTAAATTAAAAGAATCTATTTCTAAATCGCACATTGCGTTGTACAACATGAATAATGTTTTAGAACGTGGAGAAATGAGCGAATCAAACGAAATTGATATTGCTTTTTTAGATGATGTTCGAAGCAATAAAAAACAAAACTTAATTACCGATCATTTTTTTTATTCGGCTGTTTTTTATCAGGACAACGAAGGGGATTTTGTGGTTATTGCGCGCGAAACCAAAAACGAATTTAATGCTAATTCTAAATTACTTTTAGAAGTTTTGTTTTTAGTTAGCCTTGTTGGAATGATTGTAATATTCTTTTCTTCCTTATTTTTAGGCCGTTGGGCATTTAAACCATTAACCAACATCATCAATCAAATAAAAAACAAAAACAACCAAAACTTTACAGAGCCAATTGTAACTACTGACCAATATACCGAAATAACCGATTTAGTTTCGGCATACAATGTTTTTGTGAATCGAATCGATCAAACCTTTCAAGTGCAAAAAAACTTTATTGATTATGTTTCGCACGAAATTAGAACACCAATTACCGCACTTTTAGGCACTTTAGAAGTTACCAATACAAAAGATAGAACTCCAATAGAATATCGAGAAACAATTCACGTTTTAAAACAATATGTAGTTGAATTAGAACATACCATTGATAATATGATGCTGTTATCGGGAGCAAAAACAACGTTTGAATTTAAACCCATTCGTATTGACGAAATTATTTGGGAAGTGGTAGAACAAGCCATTTTATATCATAAAGCAACCATTGAGGTAGCCATAAACGTAACAAACCCCGATGTTTTACAAATTAATGCCAATGCACAATTGCTACATTTAGCCATAAACAACTTGGTTAGTAATGCTATAAAATACAGCAATAATGATCTGGTTATTATTAAGTTAGAAGAAAATGAAAATACCGTAAGCATTTTTATTATTGATCATGGCATTGGCATTCCGGAAAACGATTTAAATAAAATAATGCAAAACTTTTACCGCGGACAAAACACACAAAATTTTGATGGTAAAGGCATCGGTTTATCTATTGCTCAGGTAATTTTAAAACTACATCACATAGCACTAACTATTAAAAACAACACGCCAAAAGGTACTTGCATCGAATTAATAATAGATAAAAAAAGCACTCAAGTTTAATCTATTTCTAATCTTGGATTTAAATCTTACTAATGTTGCATAACTACTTTTGTTAAAACTTTTTTTATGAAAAAACTGAACTATTTACTGGTATTCATTTGCTACAATGCACTTGCTGGTTCGCTTTGGGCGCAGCAGTTTACAGTAAAAGATTTAGAAGCGCAATTTCTAACCACTAATGCAACTTTAATTGCTACCAATCTTGAAATTAGTAAAGCAGATGCCGAAATAATTCAAGAAAAACTTTGGGACAACCCCAACCTAAGTATTGCCGAGGTAAATTTTTGGACCAATTCAACCTTAGAAGAAGATGTAATTCCATTAATCGGTAAGAAAGGTAACCCAAAGCAATTGCACGTAGAATTAGAACAAATGATTGCTACAGCCGGCAAACGTAAAAAACGAGTAACCTTAAAAAAGCTTGAGAAAAACGATGCTTTATATGAATATGAAGAATTGTTGCGCGAACTTAAAAAAGAACTTCGACAAACGTTTAACAGTTTAAACAGCATCACTCAGCAAGAAAATCAGTTACAAAATATTGTTGCTATTTACACACAAATGAGTGAACAATACGAGCGCCAGGCTCAATTAAACAACGTACCTAAAGTAGAATACTTTAGAATTCAGTCGGAATTAATTGATGTTGAAAAAGATTTAATTGAACTACAAAACGAACAATTAGAACATTTACAAACCTTACGTGTTTTAACGCAAAATGCAAAGTTACAATTAAACCAATTGATTTTTAATTCGAATAACCTACAAAAACTTTCTACACAAGTTCCATTAAACATTTTAGAAGTAGCTAAAAATGGTAATATAGAAATCAAGAAACAAACCAACGAAATTCATAAAGCAGAAAAACAATTGCAATTAGAAAATGCCGAACGCATTCCAGATGTTGCCTTGCAAGTTACTTACGATCGTGCGGGTAATATTATGCGCAATTTTGTTGGATTTGGGGTAGCTTTTGATCTGCCGATTTTAAATAGCAACAAAGGAAATCGCAAAGCAGCTAAAATTGCTATTGAACAAGAAAAACTAAATCAATCAGCGGTTGAAATAGAATTAGAAACAACTTTAGACCGATTAACCAATCAGCTAACTTCATTCGAAAACACCTTAGCCAAATGGCCATCTGCAAAGCTTGAAGAACAACAACAAATGATTGCAAATTTTAAAAAACACGTGCTAAATAAAGACGTTACCTTAATAGAATTTATAGATTTTACCCAAGCGTACCGCGATGCACAAAACGCTATTTTAGAATTACAAGTTAACTACTTAAATACTTTTGAAGAACTACAATACATTGTTGGAAAAGATTTTTAGATTATGAAAAAAACAACATATTTACTTGCTTCTGCCCTATTATTTTTAGCAAGTTGCAAAACAGAAAACCACGAAGAACAAACAGATCAAGCACCTCAACCCGAATATTGTTTGTCGGAACAAATGAAAAAAACAACAACATTTACTGCTGTTGCAATGAGACCGATTCAGGAACAATTGGTATTAACGGGCAGAATAGAATACAACCAAAACGATTTAGTTGCTTTTAAAAGCTTACTAACCGGTGTGGTTGACGAAGTAAAGTTTGAGCTAGGTGATGCGGTAAAAAAAGGACAAGTTTTGGCGGTTGTAAAATCAACAGAAATTCAAGATTTAACGCAGGAGCGTCGCGCTTTAGAAGGCCAAGTTGTTTTACTAAAAAAACAATTAACCTCTAAAAAAGAACTTTTAGATGATGGCTTAATTGCAAAATCAGAAGTTTTAGAAACCGAATACGAATTGCAAAACGCATCTTTTGAACTCGAAAAAATTAAAGCCAATTTAAATTTATACCGTGCTGCTGGCGATGGTATGTTTCAAATCTTAGCTCCAAAAAACGGTTACATTGTTCAAAAAAACATTGCAGTTGGGCAAACCATTACCGGAGAAGATGAAAATCCGTTATTTTCTATTTCAAATCTGAAAGAAGTTTGGGTAATGGTAAACATTTATCCTAACGAACTTAAATACGTCAAAACAGGTAATCCGGTAAAAGTAAAAACATTAACCGATCCAGATAAGTTTTACTCTGGTAAAATAGATAAAATTTACAACGTTTTAGACGATGAAGAACATGTTTTAAAAGCGCGCATTGTTTTAGAAAACACCGATTTAAATTTATTACCAGGTTTACGTACTGATATTATTGTTGATAAAGATAATGCGTTGGGCGAAGCAACTGCAATTCCGAACCAAGCCATTATTTTTGAAAACAACAAAAGCTTTGTGGTACTTTATATTGATGATTGTAATTTAAAAACCTTACGTGTAAATCCTATTGGTAAAAATCAGGAATATACTTATATCAAAGAAAATCTTGAACCTAATGAAAAAGTGGTAACACAAAACGCCCTAATTTTATACGAAGAACTAAACAAATAACGAATGAAAAAGTTTGTACAAGCAATCGTAACTTTTTCGTTACGTAACACAACATTTATATTGTTAGCAACTTTGGCGTTATTGTTTGCTGGTGTTTATGCCTTAAAACATACGCCCATTGAAGCTTTTCCTGATGTAACCGACACGCACACGCGCATCATAACGCAATGGCAAGGCCGTAGCGCTGAAGAAGTAGAAAAAATGGTAACCTTACCAATTTCTAAAGCCATGAACGGCATTCCGCACAAAACAACCATTCGTTCTATTTCTCTTTTTGGTTTATCAGTGGTTACCGTACAATTTGATGATACGGTTGACGATTTTTATGCACAACAATATGTAGCAAATAAACTAAATACGATTGATTTACCCGAAGGAACTGATTCTGAAATAGAACCACCATCTGGTGCAACTGGCGAAATTTTTAGATACGTAATTAAAAGCGATTTACCCATTCGCGAAGTTACTACCGTGCAAGATTGGGTAATTGAACGTGAATTATTATCTGTGCCTGGTGTTGCCGATGTAGTTTCATTTGGAGGAGAAGAAAAAATTTATGAGATTCGAATCAATCCTATCGAATTACAAAATTATGATTTATCTCCTTTAGATGTTTACGAGGCGGTATCTAATTCCAACATTAACGTTGGGGGTGATATTATTCAGCAAGGCGAACAAGCATACGTGGTTCGCGGTATTGGTTTATTAGATAAAATAGAAGATATTGGGAATATTACCATTGCTGTAAACGGTTCTACCCCGGTTTTAGTTAAAAACGTAGCCGAAGTTGTGGTTTCAAGCAAACCGCGTTTAGGGCAAGTAACCTACAACGAACACGAAGATATTATTGAAGGTATTGTGCTTTTATTACGCGGCGAAAATCCGTCAGAAGTAATTGCGCGCATTAAAGATAAAATTGAAGAATTAAATACGCGTATTTTACCTGAAAACATTCAGATTGAAAAGTTGGTAGACAGAACCCAATTGGTAAACAACACCATTTATACCGTTTCTAAAAACTTGATAGAAGGTATTTTATTGGTTTCGCTAATTGTTTTTATCTTTTTATACAACTGGAAATCTACATTTATTGTTGCTTCAGTTATTCCGTTGGCATTCTTGTTTGCAATAATCATGTTACGCATTCAAGGGCTACCAGCCAATCTAATTTCTATGGGATCTTTAGATTTTGGCTTGTTACTAGAAGGAACCTTGGTTATTGTAGAAACCGTTTTTGTGGCACTAGCAACCATGTCGCATAAAGTTGGCCCAGAACGATTTGCTAAAATGAGTAAATTAGGAGCCATTAAAAAAAGTGCGGGTAGCGTAGCATCGTACATATTCTTTGCTTTAATTATTTTAATTGTAGCTTTATTACCTATTTTCTCGTTTGAAAAGGTTGAAGGTAAAATGTTTTCTCCGCTTGCGTTTACGTTGGCTTACGCCCTTTTAGGTTCTTTAATTTTAAGCTTAACCTACGTGCCTGCTATGTGTAAATTATTATTTACGAAGAACATAGAAGAAAAAGAAAATTTTATAACACGTTTCTTTCAAAAAAACATTTACAATTTATTTCAATATACATTCAAACATAAAAAAGGAACATTAATTGTTTTTGGAATTATTTTAGTTATTTGTGGTGCTCGTTTTGCAACTTACGGATCTGAATTTTTACCCAAATTAAACGAAGGTGCTATTTATGTACGTGCAACTTTACCAAACAGCATCAACTTAACCGAATCAATGCGTTTAACAAAGGAAATGAAAACATTGATTCAGGAAAATTGTGATGAAATAGATTATATTTTTACACAAACCGGACGCCCGAATGATGGTACCGATCCAACCGGCTTTTTTAATATAGAATTTAACGTGCAGTTAAAAGATGCTAAAGATTGGAAACGTAAAATGTCTAAAGAAGATATTATTCAAGAAATGCGCAGCAAGCTTGAACAATATCCAGGAATAACGTTTGGGTTTAGCCAACCTATTCAAGATAATGTGGAAGAATATGTGGCTGGAGTAAAAAGTGCTTTAGTTGTCAAAATTTTTGGTGATGATTTGTACGAATTAGAAAAATACGGATTTCAGGTTGGTGATGCACTTAAAAAAGTTCGCGGAATTACCGATGTAAACGTATATAAAAACATAGGTTTACCCGAGTTAAGTATTCAACTTCACGATAATTTAATGGCCAAATACGGTATTCCGATGTCTGAAGTTCAGGCAGTGATTGAAATGACCATTGGCGGGCAAGCAGCAACTTCATTTTATGAGGCAGAAAAAATGTTTGATGTAGTTATTCGTTTTGAAGAGCAATACCGTGACACGCCCGAAAAAATAGGCAACATTTTAATACCAACAAGCAACGGTAAAAATGTGCCTTTAAGTGAAATTGCTACCATAAGTTACAAAACCGGTCCTGCTTTTATTTATCGCGAAGATAACAGCCGTTATATTGGTGTAGGTTTTAGCATTGAAGGACGTGATTTAGGCAGTACCATTGAAGAAGCAAAAGCTGTTGTTGCTAAAGAAGTGAAACTTCCTAAAGCAAATAATTTAGAATGGGCTGGTGAATTTGAAAGTAAAGAACGCGCTGCCAAACAATTGGCAATGGTTGTTCCTATTTCATTAGCTTTAATTTTAATGTTACTATATTTTAACTTTGGTAACATGAAAGATACGTGCATTGGTGCATTAACCTTAGCATTTGCTTTTATTGGCGGTTTTTTATCTTTATGGGTAACTAATACCATATTTGGTATTTCTGCAGGAATTGGCTTTATTATATTATTTGGAGTTGCCACCATTGACGGAATTGTTTTAATTGGGGTGATTCGTGATAATTTACAGCAAAAAATGAAGTTGATTGAAGCCATACAACACGGCGTAAAATCGAGAATTAGACCGGTTGTGATGATTGCTTTAATGGGCTCTATGGGCTTATTACCAGCAGCTTTATCTACCGGAATGGGTTCTGAAATTCAGAAACCGTTAGCCATAATGATTGTGGGCGGACTAATATGTTGTTTGTTATTATCGTTCACCGTGATTCCGGTAGTATTTTATTTGGTACACAGAAAAGAATTTAAAAATAAGTAATTAAAAAGGCTGAAACATAATGTTTCAGCCTTTTTTAATTTATATAACTTTATTGTTATTCTTCTCTATATAAAAACTTTCTGTTAGTCCAAACAGCAAGGATAAAATAGAAAATACAAACCATCCACATTTGCATGAATATGTCTTGAATTTCTAACAAACTTGCTCCTGCTTGGCTTAACGCTAAAAAGCCTTTAACAGCAATGGTACTCGGAAAAAATACTGCCACAACTTTAATCCATAAAGGATAAGCTACAACTGGATATGAAACCCCAGCCATCATTAACGAAGGAATTGAAAAAACGGTAACTACCATAATGGTATCTTCGCGATTTCTAAATAAATTCATTAAAACCATGCCTAAAAAAGTAATGGCCAAAACAACAGGAACTAAGAAAACCATAATTTCAAATAAATTACCCCGTTGCGGAATGGTAAATATATGAAAAACAACTTCTATTCCGAGCAATAACATAAGCATGGATATAACCAAATAAGGCAAGCATCGCCCAATAGTCATAAAGAAATAACCAAATTTCACTTTTGCCATTGCAAAGTTAGAAACAAAGGTTTTTCGCTCGCGCAAAGTTCCGTATAAAACACCCATTCCGGTAAGTTGTAACGTTTGCAGTGCAATAATAATTACAACAGGAATAATGAAAATGGCATAACCCTCGTTTAAGTTATACAATGGGGTTGCATTAATGCTAAACGGCGAGCTCGAAGCAACTGCTTCTTTCATAGGCACCCCACTCATCATCGTTTGTTTTAGCTGAATATCGCCCATATACGCTTGTAAAACGTTAGTAACGGCTTCAAAAGTTTTATCGTAATACAACATATAAGATGCGTCACAATAAATACCAATTGATGGCGAAGTTCCACTTTTTTGAAGATCTTGAGAAAAGTTTTTAGGAATTAAGATAACTCCGTTAACCTTACCTTCTTCAAACAAATACTTTGCTTCTAACAAGCTATTAGCTTCGTACGCAATATCTAAAGATTCTGTTGCATTTAACATGCGCTTCAGCTTCAGCGTTTCGGTTGTTTGATCTTCATCTACAAAAGCAATAGGTAATTTTGTAAATATTTCTGGGCTATATACGTAAGTATAAAAGAAATAGATTAGAACAACAAAAAACATGTAAATTTCTACAACTGCCGAATCTTTAAAAATAAGCTGTGTTTCTTTCTTTGCGGTTTCAAAAATTAAAGAAAGATAACTAAATATTTTTTTAAGCATTATATCCTCCTTTCTTTAATCTTCTGTGATATAATGGTATTCCAATTACACCAAACACAGCAAAAACTGCAAAAGCAATTAAATATCCTTTTTGTGCATCATTAAATGTTACACCACGAACTGCATAATCTACAATAAAACGCATGTACGAGGTAAATGGAAAAACGTAACATAAATATTCTATCATTTTGTACATTCCAAATGCCGGAAATGTATAACCTGCAAACGAAAAAGCTAAAGCTGCATAATCGCCACCAATGGTTAAGGCTGCTCTAAAGCTTGTTGCAATTGAGACTATAAATAACGATATACACTGACAAACAATGACAAAAACAAAAAACAATAAGTTTACACCAAAAAAGCTAGCACGTAAAGGCACGCCATTTTTGTAATACAACAAGCTATTCATAAAAAAGCCTAAAACAAAAAACACAATGGTATAAGGCAATATTTTACCTAAAATAACTACGTAAATATTTCCACCGGCTTGATCTAACAAATCATTTCCTTGTTTGTGTTTTAATACCAAACCAAAGGTATAAACTGAGAAAATGATTATCATAATTTGCAATGCCATGGGCATAAAAGCGATATTTAAATAATAGCCATAATTGGTAAATGGATTATACAAAACGTGTATATCCATATTAATTGGCAAAATAGATTCCATAGCTTGACCAGGAGATAATCCCTTTTGCTCTAATTTTTCGAGTACAACCCCAGCCATAAAAGTTTGAGCTACAGTTTGAAAATCTTTTAAGATAATAGCGCCCGATAAAAGATATTGCCCATTATAAAAGCAAGAAACGGTTGAATTGTTTCCTTTTTGAATATTTTTCTGAAAATCTTTCGGAATAATAATAAAGGCATACGCATCGTTTCTGCGAACCAAACTTTCCCCTTCTAACTCATCGTTTACCGTGTAAGCCAAATCAATAGTTGCGGTTGCATTAAGCATTAAACCCAATTGCCTAGAAATTGGCGTATTGTCTTGATCTAAAATAGCTACGGGAAGTTTAGTAGGTACGCCTTGGCTCATTAAGGATGAATAATAAATAAAAACAAAAAATGGAATACCAAATATAAGCGCCAACAAACGTGGCGAAGAGAAAAGCTTAATCCATTCGTTTTTAAATATATTTAAAAAGTTTTTTATCACAACCAGACGTTTAGTTTAAATTATTTTAAATCTGCTTCATTTACTAAAGCACTCATTCCGGGTCTTAATCCATCTATTTTAGTTACAGGATAAGCTTTGATTAAAAACGTTTTCATATCAAAATCTCCTAAAGATTTGGTTGCATTCCAAGTTGCATAATTTCCTTGAGCAGCCACATATTTTACTTCAAATTCAAATACTTGGTTATCTAAGCCTGGAATCATGGCTTTAAACTTTGTACCCATTTTAAATTTAGAAAGTAAAACTTCTTTTACATTAAAATTCACCCAAATATCTTCTAAATCAACTAAGTTGATAATTGGATAACCCATGTTTACAATTTCTCCGCTATTAGGCATAATGGTTAAAACCTCACCTTTACGAGGCGCCTTAACATGGCCTTCACTTTTTAAAATGTTTACGGCATTTACCACATCTTGTGCTTGGCTAACTTGAGCTTTGGCTGCAACTTTATCTTCTGAACGTGCGCCGCTTTTTACCATATCGTAATTAGCATGAGCCGCACTTTCTGCATTTAATGCAACTTGATATTGCGTATATGCCTGATCGCGTTGTTGTGCAGGCACTACTTTTTCTTTATATAAATTTTCGATACGATCGTATGTTTTTTTAGCTAATTCAGAAGCTGCTTTAGCTTGTTGCCAAAGGTTATAGGTAGCTAAAATTTCTTGTGAACGCGCACCTGCATCAACTTTTTTATTTAAAGCTTCCGCAGCAGTACGTACAGCTTCTACTTGAGCTAATTGCGCATCAATTTCTGGCGTACTAATTACAGCCAACAACTGATCGTTTTCTACAACATCACCTTCTTTAACCAAGATTTGTTCAATTCTACCAGGAATTTTAGATGCTACATTAATTTGTGTAGCTTCTACCTGACCTTGTAAATAAGCAACCGAAGGAGCGCTCATGTACCATAATGAAACTCCTAAAATTACAAGAATTACAAAAACGCCTAATAGCGCATTTATTACTTTATTTTTCATCTTTTTTTAGTTTGTATATTTTAAAAACTCATTACTTTGTCCACTTAATTCTAATAATGTTGCTAAAGAAACGGTATAAGCAAATTTTGCATTTAAGATTAATAGTTTAACCCCAGATAAGTTATTTTCGGCATCAACAACATCAGTTGTAGTTGCTAAGCCTTCAATAAAAGCTAAATTACGCACACGTAAAAGTTCAGTAGCCAGTTCTTCTTGCACTTTTAAGTTACTAATTTCATCTTCACTTTTTTGTAGTGCTTGATAAACTTTTTCAACTAACGTTGCTACATCTTTCTTAGCTTTCGCTTCTAAAAAATCAACACTTTCTCGGGTTGCTTTAGCAGCTTTTAATTCATTCTGACCTTTTAAACCGCTAAAAAGATTGTACGTTACGCCAACACCAACCATCCATGGTCGCTGTTTAGAAGAATCTAATAAACCTAAACCAATTGGATCGTTATGCAACAAAGTTGTTTGCCCAAAAGCAACTACATTAGGGTAATAAATAGCTTGTTTAAGTTTTACCCCTTGATCGGCTAAATCTTTTTGTAAAGCGATTTTTTGCAATTCAGGAAAATTTTCAATCGCACTTTTTTTGTAAAAATCTAAAGGTTGCACATCGATAGCTGTAAAAAAATCGGTGGTTAAAGTTTCATCAATCCCATTCATTTCTAAAGTATTTGCTAAAGCAACGCGTGCTAAAGCTTTATCTTTTTCGGCAGCAAGTACTTCACGATTTGCTTCAGAAACGGCAACATTTGCTAAAAGTTTTTCTACCGGAGCAATAATTCCGTTTTCTTCCAATTTAGTTGCATCATACAAATGTTTTTCCATGCCTTTAAGCACTTGTTTTCGTACCAAGAAAGCCTCGTCCGCCAATTTAACCTGAAAATAACGTTCTGCCAATTCGGTAATTAATCGGTTTTGAGTGCCTACTACATCTTTTTCAGCTATTTCACTTTCAATTGCACCAGCTTTAACAGCTGCATTAATCTTACCTCCTGTAAAAATAGGCCACAAGGCATTAAACCCGGCAAAAGCCATTTCTTTTTTGGTAATTGGTACTTGCCAATCTCCTAAAACATCAGGATTAGGTAATTGCAATAAACCAGCTGCTCCGTTACGAATTGGATTTAAATCAAACCCCAAGCTACGGTCGAAAGCTACGCCTAGCGCGTAAGCGTTTATTGAAGGATAACGCAAGCCTTTAAAAGATTTGGCAGTAAACTTAACGGCTTCGTCTTGTTTATGCACGGCTTTTAAAGAACTATTTTCGTTGTACATTTGGTTGTAGGCATCTGTAAACGAAAGGCTTTGCGCGTTTGCATTTGGGGTTAAGGCAAGTGCTGCTATAACTCCAAATCCAAATTTAAAACATGTATTAAAATACGCCATGTTACTTAAAAATGTTTATAAAATGTGAACTTAATTGATAAAAGGTTATTATATAATCAACCAACGCAAAAAAATATTTGAACAGTATTTGTATTGCGTTGGTTAACTTGTTAAATATAATATAAATATTACAATATTAATTTATTCTGAAACACCTAACATATTTTCAGGATTCAAAATATCATCTAACGCTTCTTTAGTTAAGATATTTTTTTCAATAATTAAATCGTAAACGCTTGCGCCAGTTTCTAAAGCTTCTTTCGCAATTTTTGTTGAATTTTTATAACCAATATAAGGATTTAAGGCAGTAACAATTCCGATGCTATTTAAAACCATTGCTTTACAATGTGCTTCGTTTGCTGTAATTCCATTAATACATTTATCAATCAACGTATCAATTCCACGTACTAATAATTGCACCGATTCTACTACAGAATACATTAAAACCGGCTCCATTACATTTAATTGTAATTGTCCAGCTTCGGCAGCTAATGATACCGTTAAATCGTTACCAATAACTTTAAAACAAACCTGATTCATTACTTCTGGAATTACAGGATTTACTTTACCTGGCATAATAGAAGATCCTGGTTGCATAGCTGGTAAATTAATTTCATTAAATCCGCAACGTGGTCCTGAAGAAAGTAAGCGTAAATCATTACAAATTTTAGAAATTTTAATAGCTAAACCTTTTAAGGCCGAAGAATAGAATACGTAAGGGCTTGTATCAGGAGTTGATTCGATTAAATTTGGTGCTTTTACAAAAGCGCGGTTTGTAATTTCGGCCAAGTTTTTAGCACATAAAGTTGCGTAACCAGGTACTGCGTTTAATCCGGTACCAATTGCAGTTGCTCCCATATTAATAGCTAAAAATTGAATTGAATTAGCATCTAAACGTTTTATTTCGTTTTCAATACTAACAGCATAAGCTTCAAATTCTTGGCCTAACGTCATAGGTACTGCATCTTGCAATTGCGTTCTACCCATTTTAATTACTTGCGCAAATTGAGCTGCTTTAGTTCTAAAAGCACTTGCTAATTGTTTTAAATGCCCAATTAAATCTTCATTATAATAAATTAAAGCAAGTTTAATTGACGTAGGATATGCATCGTTTGTAGATTGTGATAAGTTTACATGATCGTTAGGTGAACAAAACTGATTTTCTCCTTTTTTGTGCCCTAATTTTTCTAACGCAATATTAGCAATTACTTCGTTAATGTTCATGTTGGTCGAAGTTCCTGCTCCGCCCTGAATCATATCAATCGGAAATTGGTTATCGTATGTACCAGCAATTACATCTTTACTTGCTTCAATAATTGCATTGGCAATATTTTGATCTAAAACTCCTAATTCAGCATTTGTTTTAGCTGCTGCCCATTTAACATAAGCCAAAGCTTTAATGAAATTGGGATAATTACTTAACTTTTCGTTTGTAATGTTAAAATTATCCATAGCACGCTGAGTCTGAACCCCATAATATGCATCTTCTGGCACTTGTAAATCGCCAATTAGGTCGTTTTCTATTCTATACATAGTTTTTAAGTTTTTTTTTCATAAAAATACATTTTAATAACGAAAATTAATGGTTTATATTACATTTTATATATGCACGCATAGTATTTTTTATTATATTTACTAGGCTAAAAAACAAACTATGAATTATACTCAAAAAATGCTTCGCGACGATGCGTTACAAGGCAAGGTAATTATTATTACTGGTGGCGGTAGCGGGTTAGGAAAATCGATGACTAAATATTTTTTAGAACTTGGTGCTAAAGTTGCCATTACGTCTAGAAATTTAGAAAAATTACAAAAAACAGCACAAGAATTAGAACAAGAAACTGGTGGAACTTGTTTGGCTTTAGCTTGTGATGTTAGGCATTACGATCAGGTTGAAGCCATGATTGCTGAAACCATTAAAACTTTTGGTCCGGTTGATGTTTTATTAAACAATGCAGCAGGTAATTTTATTTCTCCTACTGAAAGATTATCAGCCAATGCGTTTGACACCATTATTGACATTGTTTTAAAAGGATCTAAGAACTGCACCTTAGCATTAGGTAAACATTGGATTGCAAACAAAGAAACCAATAAAGTTGTTTTAAATATTGTAACTACTTATTCCTGGACCGGATCTGCCTACGTTGTACCATCGGCAACTGCAAAGGCAGGCGTATTAGCCATGACACGTAGTTTAGCAGTAGAATGGGCGAAATACGGCATCAGAATGAATGCTATTGCTCCTGGCCCATTTCCTACAGAAGGTGCTTGGGATAGATTATTACCAGGAAATTTAAAAGACAAATTTGATTTAGCTAAAAAAGTTCCGCTTAACCGCGTAGGCGAACATCAGGAACTTGCAAATTTAGCTGCTTACTTAGTTTCTGACTTTTCAGCTTACATGAACGGAGAAGTTATTACTATTGATGGAGGCGAATGGCTAAAAGGCGCTGGCGAATTTAATATGTTAGAAGAAGTTCCTACTGAACTTTGGGACATGCTTGAAACCATGATTAAAGCCAAAGGCAATAAATAATAAAAAAGCACGGATTTTTACCGTGCTTTTTTATTCACCACAAATCACAGTAATTACAAAGCATTCGCAATGAAGCGGTAAAAATAAATTTATTAACAATACTTTTATATCTTATATTTGAGTTTTTATCATACAATAATAAGTTGTATTTTTACGCATCAAACTTGATTAGAACTAATGGGTAAAATCATTGCAATAGCTAACCAAAAAGGCGGCGTTGGTAAAACAACCACCTCTGTAAACTTAGCTGCTTCATTAGGAGCATTAGAAAAAAAGGTTTTATTAATTGATGCTGACCCGCAAGCAAACGCTAGCTCGGGTTTAGGTATTGATGTAGATAATGTTGAAATTGGTACCTACCAAATTTTAGAGCATTCTAACACCCCAGCCGAAGCTATTTTAACATGTTCTGCTCCCAACGTAGCTATCATTCCTGCACATATTGATTTAGTTGCCATAGAAATTGAATTGGTAGATAAAGAAAACAGAGAATACATGCTTAAACAAGCTTTACAAGCTGTTAAAAACGATTACGATTATATTATAATAGATTGTGCGCCATCTTTAGGTTTGTTAACTTTAAATGCATTAACCGCAGCCGATAGCGTTATTATTCCGATTCAGTGCGAATATTTTGCGTTAGAAGGATTAGGTAAACTTTTAAACACCATTAAAAGCGTACAAAAAATACACAATGCACAATTAGATATTGAAGGTTTACTGCTTACCATGTACGATTCGCGTTTGCGCTTATCCAATCAGGTGGTAGAAGAAGTTCAAAAACATTTTAACGAAATGGTTTTTACAACCATCATTCAACGAAACATTAAGCTAAGTGAAGCTCCTAGTTTTGGTGAAAGCATTATTAATTACGATGCAACCAGCAAAGGCGCAATTAATTACTTAAACTTAGCCGAAGAAATTATTAAAAAAAATAGTAACTAAATAATGAACAAAGCTAAAAAACAAGCTTTAGGACGTGGTTTATCTGCCCTTTTAAAAGATACAAGCACCATTAAATCTGCCGACGAACAAGGAGCAGAACAAGTTGTTGGGCGCATTATGGAAATAGATATTAATGCGATTGAAATTAACCCTTTTCAGCCCAGAACCAATTTTAATGCTGAAGCTTTAGAAGAATTAGCCAATTCTATTCGAGAATTAGGTTTAATTCAGCCCATTACTGTTAGAAAACTAGATTATAACAAATACCAATTAATTTCGGGAGAACGCCGTTTGCGTGCCTCAAAACAAATTGGTTTACAAACCATTCCTGCCTACATTCGCTTAGCTAACGATGACGAATCGTTAACCATGGCATTGGTAGAAAATATTCAACGTCAGGATTTAGATCCTATAGAAATTGCTTTATCGTACCAACAATTAATGCAAGAGCTTAATTTAACGCAAGATGAAGTAAGTACGCGCGTAGGCAAACAACGCTCAACCGTTGCAAACTTTATACGTTTATTAAAATTAGATCCATTAATTCAAACCGGAATTCGTGACGAGTTAATTACCATGGGACACGGTAGAGCGTTAATTAGCGTTGAAGATACCGATACGCAAATCGATTTGTATTACACCGTAATTAAAAACAACTTATCGGTACGTGAAACCGAAGCCCTAGTTAAAGCGCATCAAAACAAAACAGCAGATAAACCGGTTACAAATCAGGCTCCTACTTCATTCGAAATCAACGAAAATATTAAAAATAACATAAATAAATATTTTAGTACAAAAGTTGATGTTAAATTAGCCAAAAATGGAAAAGGTAAAATTTCGATTCCATTTCATTCTGAGGAAGATTTTAATCGAATAATGAAAATAATGAACATCAGTGAATAATTGTTTTAAAATAATAGTAAGGCTTTTTTTTATAGGTTGTTGCCAAAATATGGTTGCTCAAACAAACAATGAGCAACCAATTTTAATTATAAAAGACAGCCTGCAAGTAGATCAGCCTTATAATGCGTTAGCCCCTGCTAAAGCAGCTTTTTACTCGGCCGTTTTACCAGGTTTAGGACAAGCATACAATAAAAAATACTGGAAAATTCCTATTATTTATGCCGGAATGGGCGTAAGCTTGTATTTTGTGATTGACAATAACAAAACCTACAACCAGCATCGTGACGAATACAAACGCAGGTTAAATGGCACCAACGATCCGAACGATCCGTTTTATGGTGGCATTTCAAACCAACGCATCATTGATGCGCAACGTTTGGCACAACGAAATCGAGATTTATCTATCGTAATTACCGGTTTAATTTACATTATTAACATTGTTGATGCTAATGTAGATGCGCATTTAATGCAGTTTAACGTGAACGAAAACTTAAGTTTAAAACCCGAATACAAACTAAACCAATTTGATAACACGCACAATTATGGGCTTAGTTTAAATTATAAATTTTAATACAATGAAAATTGCACTTTTAGGATACGGAAAAATGGGTAAAGTAATTGAACGAATTGCTTTAGAACGAGGCCATGAAATTGCATTCATTAAAGCTTCTGCCAACGACAGCTTTAACGGGTTAGAAAAAGTTGATGTAGCCATTGATTTTTCTGTACCAAGCTCGGCGGTAGAAAACATTAGCACGTGCTTTAAAAATAACATTCCCGTAATTTCTGGTACCACAGGTTGGCTAGAACATTATAACGATATGGTTGCTTTAGCCAAACAAACAAACGGTGCCTTTATATATGGGTCTAATTTTAGTTTGGGCGTAAACATCTTTTTTCAGTTAAACGAATATTTAGCGAAAATGATGGCTAACTTAACCCAATATAACGTAGCGATAGAAGAAATTCATCACACCCAAAAATTAGATGCACCATCTGGAACTGCCATTTCATTAGCAGAAGGCATCATGCAACATTCAAAATTTGATGCTTGGACCATGGAAAAACCGAAAAGCAACGAAATAGAAATTGAAGCCAAACGCATCGAAAATGTTCCGGGTACACATATTATTAAATACCAATCTGAAGTTGATACCATTGAAATTGAACACATTGCGCATTCTCGCGAAGGATTTGCTCTAGGAGCTGTAGTTGCTGCTGAGTGGATTTTAGGAAAAAAAGGCGTATTTACAATGAAAGATGTATTAAATTTAAACTCGATCTAAAAAACTTACTATAAATTATGACAATTTTACAATGGTTCATTTTTTTCTTGGTTATCCAATTGTTACATTTTTTGGGAACCTGGAAACTTTACGAAAAAGCAGGCCGTAAACCTTGGGAAGCTGCCGTACCCGTTTACAATGCAGTTGTTTTAATGAAAATTATTGACCGCCCAAAATGGTGGACCATTTTACTTTTCATTCCTATAATTAACTTAATTTTATTCGGTGTTATTTGGGTAGAAATAGCAAAAGCTTTTGGTAAAAAAGAAGTTTCTCAGGCTGTAATTGCAGTTGTAACTTTAGGTTTTTATAATTTTTACTTAAATTATTTTGATAAAAACTTGGTTTACACCCCAGAGAAAAATCACAAATTTAAAGACAATTTTGTAAGTTCTTTATTATTTGCTGTGGTGGTTGCAACCTTTGTACATACGTATTTTATTCAACCATTTACCATTCCAACTTCATCTTTAGAAAAAACATTATTAGTTGGCGATTTTTTATTCGTTTCTAAGTTTCATTACGGTGCTCGTAATCCAATGACAACCGTTGCTGTGCCAATGGTTCATGATACCGTTCCGGTAGTAAACACCAAATCCTACTTAAAATGGCCTTCGTTGCCGTATTTCAGATTACCTGGAATTTCTAAATTAGAACGTAACGATATTGCAGTATTTAACTGGCCGGTAGATACCGTTCGTTATTTTGGTGATACCGAAGCGCACGGCATCATAAAACCGATTGATAAAAAATCGAATTATGTAAAACGTACCGTAGGTATTCCTGGTGATAAATTTGCTATTAAAGATGGTATTGTTTACGTAAATGGCGAAGCTTTACAATATCCAGATCGTACCAAATTACAATATTCATATACAGCAAAAACAGACGGAACAGCTTTAGATGGCGATTATATTGTTAATAAGCTGCATGTTAGTGATCCTGCCGGATATGTAACTAAAGACAGCCTTATTTTTTCTGCTTTAACTCAAGAATCGGTAGAAGCTTTAAAAGCTTTATCAGCTGTAAAATCGGTAGATCGAATTATAAAACGCTATCCAGATCCTCGCGTTTTTCCTTACACAAATGTTTGGAATGACGACCAAATGGATGAATTTTACATTCCAGAAAAAGGTAAAACGGTAGAATTAAATGCTAAAACCATTCCGTATTACCGCCAAATTATTAAAGATTACGAAGGAAACACGTTAACCGAAATTGGTGACGAAATTAGAATTAATGGCGTACCAACAACTAAATATACGTTTAAGCAAGATTATTATTTTATGATGGGTGATAACCGTCATAACTCCGAAGATAGTAGATATTGGGGCTTTGTACCAGAAGATCATATAGTAGGTAAACCTATTTTTATTTGGATGAGCATCGACAGCAATCCTAATTTAAAATTACTCGATAAAATGCGTTGGGATCGCTTTTTTACCACAGTAAGCGGTAGCGGCGAACCAAAATCGTACTTCGGTATTTTTATCATTGCTTTATTAGGTTATTTTACTTTTGATTTTTTTAGAAAAAGAAAGAAAAACGCGCGACGAAAGAAAACGTTACGAATAAAAACAAGAACGACTGCAAACGCAGTCGTTTTTATTTAAATAAAAATGTAATTTTGAACCATAAATAACAACTATGAATTCAATACTATTACATCCTACGTATTTTCCATCTGTTGCACATTATGTAGCAATGGTTCAGGCACAACAGGTGCAATTTGAAGTAGATGATAACTTTCAGAAACAAACCAATCGCAATCGCATGTACATTTATAGTCCAAACGGAATACAAATGTTAAACATTCCTATTAAACACAGCGTTGGTAAGCATCAAAAGTTTAAAGATGTAAAAATTGAAAATGATTTTGATTGGCAAAAAAACCATTTTAAATCGTTAGAAGCTGCCTACCGTACTTCACCTTTTTTTGAATATTTTGAAGACGATTTTAGACCGATTTTTGAAAAGAAAAAGAAATTCATGCTCGATTTAAATTTCGAAATTTTCGATATCATAAACAACTGCTTAGGTGTTAGTTTTGACTTTACTAAAACCGAAGAATATTTTAAAGAAGCTCCTGCAAACGTACACGATTATCGCTATTTAGTAAATGGTAAAAAAGATACTAATGTGTTTGAATCGTACACCCAAGTTTTTGATGACAAACACGGTTTTTTAAACAACTTAAGCATTATAGATTTACTTTGTAATGAAGGACGCCATGCGTTAACCTATTTACAAAATCAAAAATTAAAATAAAATTTTCATACTTAGCTTAAATTCTGTAAATTAATAGAACATAATTTATTGGCTATTCCGTATCAAATAAATTAAATCCAATTACAAATTAAAAGCATAAAGTATGAAAAGATTAGAAAACAAAGTTGCCATTATTACTGGCGCAGCCATGGGTATGGGTCTAGAAACTGCTAAGTTATTTGCCGAAGAAGGAGCCAAAGTTGTAGTTGCTGATTTTAATGAAAAAGCAGGACAAGAAGCTGTTGATGCAATTGTAAAAAATGGCGGAACTGCCGCATTTTGCAAAGTAGATATTTCTGATGCAAAACAGGTGGAAAATATGGTAAAGTTTACGGTTGAAAAATATGGTAGATTAGATTGTGCAGTAAACAACGCAGCTTTAAAACCCGATAACAATAGCTTTGCTGAATTAGACGAAGATTATTGGGACAAATTACAAGCGGTAGATTTAAAAGGTACTGCCTTATGCATGAAATATGAAATTCAGCAATTTTTGACTCAAAAAACTAAAGGAGCCATTGTAAACATTTCATCTATCAATGCGTTTAAACCAACCACCGGAAACCCAGCATACCAAGCCTTTAAACATGGCGTTGTTGGTTTAACCAAAGCTGCAGCGTTTGAATATGGTACGCAAGGTATTCGCATCAATTCAGTTGCTCCTGGAGCAATAAAAACACCAATGCTAACCGAATCTTTAAAAGGTTTGGGCTTAACAGAAGCCGATATCATTCCTTCTATGAGCTTAGTTGGACGTTTGGGTGAACCGCGTGAAGTTGCTTATGGATCGTTATTTTTATGTTCTGACGAAGCAAGTTATGTACACGGAACCGTTTTACACGTGGGCGGTGGTTTTGAATTATTATAATAAAACAATCATAAATAAAAAGAAGACCATTATTGGTCTTCTTTTTTTATTTTAAAACGAGCATAAACAGGATAATGATCTGATTTTTTAAAATCATTAAATGTAGTGAACTCCTTTAGTTGTAAATTTTTGTCTGTTAAAATATAATCGATTCGGAAAGGAAATAATCTGAAATCATACGATTTACCAAATCCTTTGCCTGCCTCAACAAACGCATCGTTTAAATCGCCACGAATGGTATGATATGCGTATGAAAATGCACTGTTATTCATATCACCAGTAATAATAACCGGATGTAAAATGTTTTGCCGGTGGTTTAAAATATTTTCGGCTTGTTCTTGTTGTTCTAAAAAGGCCGTTTGAACTTTTTTAAAGATGCGCTTCGATTTATTTTCGTCCAACTTATCAACTTCCTCATTAATATCATTAGCAATTCCTAAAGATTCTAGATGCATGGTATAAATTCGAATTACCTGATCTTGAACTTTTATATCAGCATAAATGGTATTGTTAAAGGTATTTTTAAAATCTAAATTTCCTTTATTCACAATAGGATGTTTTGAAAAAATTGCCAAACCCGATTCTATATTTTTGCCTTTAGTAACCACGTGCCTGTATTTGTATTGTGGCAAAATATCTTTTTTTAAAGAAGTAAATTCTTGCAAACAAACAACATCAGGGTTTACTTGCTGAATAAATGTTTTTATGGCCTGGCTTACCTCTTTATCCGGCATCCAATCGTACTTGTTAAACAAATGTACATTGTAGCTTAAAATAGAAATATCGCTTTGTTCTGGCAATTCATTTAAATCGCCAAACTTATAAAACAACTTAAAAAAAGGAAGACCAATAAGTAAAATAATAAAAGAAAGACAAACTTGTTTTTTAAGCTGAAAAGCCCAGTAAAAAAAAAAACAAAAAGTTAAGCAACAATAAAATAGGCAAACCTAAGGTTAAAACCGAAAGAATGGGAATTTTTTTAGGTGCAATATAAGGCAGCACAAATCCTACCAACATTATTAATGCAAGTAAGCTGTTTAATACAAATACTAGCTTATTAAATAGGGATAAATTTCGCATTATTCACCGGCCTTAAATAAATAATCTTTTTCTTCGGCAGTTAAGCTATCATAGCCCGAACTACTTATTTTATCTAATATTTCGTTGATGCGTTTCTGCTTATCAAGTTCAACCTTTTTGGCAGTACTTTCTGTTGTTTTATTGTTGTAATAAACCTTTTTAAACGGCGTATTTTTTGTATGTTTTTTACGTTTGTTTTGTTTGATAAAAAAATTAAAAAACAATTCCATTTTTTTAGATAAATCGATGCCTTGCGCTAAAAGCTTAGCATATAAAAAGCCAAAAAATGCACCAGCAAAATGAGCTACATGCCCACCAAAGTTAGAAGATGGAATTTGAATTACAAAAAACAAAATTAAAAAAGCACCAATCATCCAAAGTTTTATACGCCCAATAAGTAACAATTTAACTTCTGCATGCGGATTGTAGGTTAACACGGTAAATAGTACAGCTAAAATTCCGGCCGAAGCACCAACTAAAACCGTAGGTTTACCAAATAAAACCGAAACCAAGCTATAAACCAGCCCAGAAAATATAACACCTAAAAAATAAACCGTTACAAATTGTTTGTCAGTAAATAAAGTATAAAACAAACGAGCTGCAAAAAATAGCATGATTACATTGCTGAGTAAATGAAAAAAATCGGCATGTAAAAAGGCATAGGTTACATAGGTCCAAGGTTTGTAAAGGCTTTGCCAACCGTGGCTTGATAAACTAAACCAATCTATTAAAAATTGATATCCAGGTTTATAATAGGCGTTAAAAATTAAAAAAACAACAGCCAAAGCCACGTTCCAAATTATAATTTTTTGGTACGATTGCTCATGGTTGTAATATGTTTTTAAATCTTGAATAAAACGCATTTTATCTGTCCCAACGGTTTTGGTTAAATTGATTTTTTTTCCAGTACAAAACAATTAAAATACCAACCAATGCACCACCTACGTGAGCAAAATGCGCAATATTATCGCCCATAATAGAACGTCCGGTAACGCCAGAAAATAAATCAATTAATATTAAAATAGGCACAAATATTTTAGCTTTAATAGGAATGGGAATAAACATTAAAGCCAACTCTGCATTTGGAAATAAAAATGCAAACGCTGCCAACAACCCGTAAATGGCTCCTGATGCACCAACCATTGGAGTCCAATAGGCACGTATGAAAGATATATAATCTTCTTGACCTAGAACTTGAAGCCATCTTGAATCAGCTTGTTCAGAAGCCAAGGAATTATATATTTCAGTTTGGTTAAACCCAGCTGAAACTAAAATATCTAGGGCATCGTGAAACTGAAAATAATTAATTCCCATATGGAATAAAAGAGATCCTAAACCACAAGAAATGTAAAAAAACAAAAACTTTTTAGGCCCCCACATATATTCTAAAGTTGAACCAAAAGCATACAAAGCAAACATATTAAAAAATATGTGCCCTAAACTGGCGTGCATAAACATATAGGTTATAGGTTGCCAAAATTTAAATAAAGGGTTTTCAAAATACCAAACTGCTAAATATTCGTTAGCAGCAGGTACAAACATACAGCCAATAAATAAAATAATATTAATGATTAAAAGTTGTTTAACCGTTTCTGTCATTTGCATCATATAGAAAATCTTTTATCTAGTTCGTTAGAATCTATTGTTAATATTGTAGGTTGGTTAAATGGGCTTACATTGGGTTCTTTACACGCAAATAAAGCATTTACCAATCCTTCTTGTTCTTCGGTTGTTAAGGCCGTTCCGGATTTGGTACCTAAACTTTTAGCCATCGATTTTGCAATACGATCGGCTTGACTAAAGCTATTTTCGCTCACAAAACCTTCCTGAAAATCTAAAAGTAAAAGTTCAATAATTTTAGAAACTTCGCTTTCTACCACGTTTACCGGTATGCCGGTAATTAAAACATTATCTTTATTTATTTCATCAAAAAGAAAGCCAATATTTTCTAGCGCTGGCTTTAATTCATTTATTAAATGCATTTCCGGAATTGAATAATACAATTGCAACGGAAATAAAAGTTGTTGGCTTAGCGCTTTATGTACGGTAATGTTTTGCAAAAATTGCTCGTACAAAATACGCTGATGCGCACGTTGTTGATGAATAACCAACAAGCCCGATTTAATGGTAGATAAAATATATTTTTTTTGAATTTGATACGTTAAGTTCGTTTTTTCTTGCACTTCGTTAGCGGCAAATAATTTTCCAGTAACCTCATCGCTTTCAAATTCTATAACTTGTTCTGTTTGTGCTTGCGATTCAATCGTTGTTACCGCATCGTTTAAACCTACATATAAACTTTCCCAACTTGCATTGGCATCTTTTGTTTTGTAATTAGAAGGTTTTGATGTGGTGCTTGTTTTTTCTGACTGAATGGCTTTTTTAATTTTTTTATCCGTAATATCAACCTCAGGTTCTAAATCAAACGGATTATAAACCGGCGTAACGGTTGAGCTACCCGGAAATAAAGGTTTGTATTTAGGTGTATCATCAAAAGTAGAAAATGCATCTTCTTTAAACGGATTAAAATTCGGATCAACCTCAATAAGCGGTTTAATAGCTTGGCGTTTGGTAACATCAACCGGAATATCCATCATCGGATCACGTTCAAAATCAATATTATTTGCTACCGAAAATAAACCTAAGCTGTGTTTTACTGCCGATCGTAAAATAGCAAACAACGATTGCTCGTCATCAAACTTTACTTCGGTTTTAGTTGGGTGAATATTAATATCGATTGATTCTGGCGGAACATCTAAAAATAAAAAATAGCTAGGTAAAGCGCCGTCTTTTAAAATACCATCGTAAGCCAACATAACCGCTTTATGCAAGTACGGATTGCGTATGTAACGATCGTTTATAAAAAAGAATTGCTCGTTTTTAGATTTAATAGCAAATTCGGGCTTGGTAACAAAACCAACAATATTTACAATTTCTGTTTCTTCTGAAACCGGAACTAATTTTTGATTGATGCTTTTACCAAAAATATTTACCACCCGTTGGCGTAAACTTGATATTGGCAACTTAAATATTTCGCTACCGTTGTGAATTAAGGTAAATTCGATATCCGGATGTGCCAAAGCAATACGAATAAATTCGTCCATAATATGTCTAAATTCAGACGTATCTGATTTTAAAAACTTACGGCGCGCCGGAATATTATAGAATAAATTTTTAACTAAAAATGATGTTCCGTTTGGTAAAACGGCCGCATTTTGAGAAAGTACTTTACTACCTTCTAACGTAATATGCGTACCCAATTCATCAGCTGCTTGTTTGGTTTTTAGCTCAACATGTGCAATGGCGGCAATAGATGCTAACGCTTCGCCTCTAAAACCTTTTGTATTTAAGTTAAATAAATCGGTAGCAGCTTTTATTTTAGACGTTGCATGACGTTCAAAACACATTCGGGCATCGGTAACGCTCATGCCTTTACCGTTATCAACAACATGAATTAAAGTTTTACCTGCATCTTTAACTACTAAAGAAATGGTTGTAGCTTTTGCATCGACAGCGTTTTCTATAAGTTCTTTTACAACGGATGCAGGGCGCTGCACCACCTCGCCTGCTGCGATTTGGTTGGCCACATGATCTGGTAAGAGTTGAATAATGCTTGTCATTAAAAGGTTTTATTGGGTGTGATTGTAACTA
Source organism: Flavobacterium agricola (assembly GCF_025919725.1). Classification (NCBI taxonomy): domain Bacteria; kingdom Pseudomonadati; phylum Bacteroidota; class Flavobacteriia; order Flavobacteriales; family Flavobacteriaceae; genus Flavobacterium; species Flavobacterium agricola. Next base: position 1,412,366 of record NZ_CP081495.1, read on the forward strand.
AACCAACAAATTTAATGATTTTAGTTGATTTTTGGGCAAGATAAGTAAGAAAGGCAATTAAAAATACCTTAAAAAAGCTAAGAAAAATTTTAATCAAATTTTAATTCAATACCTTTTATTAAAAAAAATTAAAAAACTAATTTAGTTGATTAAATACCAGGTAGTTTACCTAAACAAAAAAGAATTTAAGAATTAAATATAATTATCTAAAAATGAGACATAAACTTACAATATCAATTATTGGTTTGTTATTTGGTACCGCATTATTTGCACAACAAAATTTACAAAAACCAAAGTTAGTTGTTGGCATTGTGGTAGACCAAATGCGTTGGGATTACTTATATCGCTTTCAGGACCGTTACGGAAATGATGGTTTTGTTCGCTTATTAAACGACGGTTTTAGTAACGAAAATACATATACCAATTACATTCCGACTTACACCGCAATTGGGCATAGCACCATTTATACCGGATCGGTACCAGCCATTCATGGCATTACCGGAAACGATTTTATTATTCAGGCTACCGGACAAGAAATGTATTGCACCCAAGATGATGCAGTAAATGGTGTGGGAACGACAAGTAAAGCAGGTAAAATGTCGCCAAAAAATTTACTAACCTCAACCGTTACCGATCAATTAAAGTTGGCAACAAATTTTAGATCTAAAGTTTATGGTGTTTCATTAAAAGATCGTGGCGGAATTTTACCAGCAGGTCATTTTGCTAATGCAGCTTTTTGGTTTGATGGAGAATCAGGAAATTGGATTTCGAGCACGTTTTACATGAATGAGTTACCAAAATGGTTGGTTACGTTTAACCAAGCTAAACTAACCGAAAAATATTTAAACAAATGGGAAACTTTATACCCAGTAAATACGTACGTACAAAGCGAACCTAATACCGGTGATTACAAGGTAAATTACAAAGGTTTAAAAACCAGTACATTTCCTTACAACTTAAAAAAAATTGCAAAAGATAATGGTTTAGGTGTAATTCGTTCTACTCCTTTCGGAAATACTTTAACTAAAGATTTGGCTATTGCCTTAATTGAAAACGAAGATTTAGGAAACAATCCAACCAAAGCAACCGATTTTTTAGCTGTTAGTTTTTCATCTACCGATTATATTGGGCATCAATTTGGTACCAATTCAATAGAAATTGAAGATACATATTTACGCTTAGATAAAGACATTGCAGAATTATTAGCTTATTTAGATGCAAAAGTTGGTAAAAATGAATATTTGGTGTTTTTAACAGCTGATCACGGCGGAGCACACAACCCAAAATATTTTCAGGATAAAAAAGGAAATGCAGGATATTTTCAAACTAATGAAATAAAAAATCAGTTAAATACAATTTTAAACGAAAAATTTGGTTCTAAAAACATTGTACGTTCTTTAGCTAATTATCAGGTACATTTAAATTATCAAGAAATTGAAAACCTAGAATTAGATACTGAAGATATAGAAAAACTAATTAAAACGTTTTTACTAAAACAAGATGGAATTGCATTTGTAGCCAGCATGCACGATATGGATGACGCAGTAATTCCTGCAGCAATTAAAGAACGAATGGTTAACGGATACAACCATAAACGCAGCGGCGTAATTACTTACATTTTAGAACCGCAATGGTACGGTGGCAAACCAAACGGGCGGAACCACACACGGAACTTGGGCCCCGTATGATTCTCATATTCCGTTTGTATTAATGGGTTGGAATATTAAACCAGGTAAAAATTACAATCAGATTTATATGACAGATATTGCACCAACAATTGCTGCGCTGTTAAAAATAGAAGAACCAAACGGCAACATTGGTAAACCCGTTGTTGAAGTTTTTAATTAAAAATAAAAGGCGAAAGTAAATTACTTTCGCCTTTTGTTTTATATAATTAGTGCTTAAAAATCTAATTGTAATGCTTTAGATGTTTTTTCTAAAATTTCATTAGATAAAGCCTCGTGATCGCGTAGTTTTAATCCGTAAGACGGAATCATTTCTTTTAATTTATCTTGCGATTGTTGCTCCAATTCTGGGAAACAAGTTTTAATTAGTTTTAACATAATTGAAACCGTTGTTGATGCACCAGGAGAAGCTCCTAATAAACCTGCAATAGATCCGTCAGCGCTAGAAACAACTTCAGTTCCAAATTGTAAAACACCTTTGCCGTTTTTATCTTTTTTAATTACCTGAACGCGTTGTCCAGCAATTTCAATTTTCCAATCTTTTCCGTTTGCATCCGGGAAATATTCTTTTAAAGCTTCTACTTTACCACTGTGTGATTTTAAAACTTCTTTAATTAAATATTTCGTTAAATCCATGTTATCTAATCCAACCTGAATAATTGGACCGATGTTTTTAGCATTGATAGATTTAAACAAATCAGAATACGAACCGTTTTTTAAGAATTTGGTTGAGAAACCTGCAAATGGTCCGAACAATAATGCAGATTTACCATTAATAGTTCGCGTATCTAAATGCGGAACCGACATAGGAGGCGCACCTACAGATGCTTGCCCATAAACTTTTGCATGATGTTTGGCAATAATTTCTGAATTGGTACAACGCAACCATTGTCCACCAACCGGGAATCCTCCAAAACCATCAATTTCTTTAATTTTAGATTTTTGAAGTAAATGTAAAGATCCTCCACCTGCTCCAACAAAAACAAATTTAGAAAGTACGTTTACTTTTTTATTTGGTGTTGCAATTGCAACTTGCCAATTGGTACCTACGCGTGTTAAATCATCAACGCTTGCATTGTATGTAATGCTCACGTTTGGTAATGAAGTTAAGTAGTTTAATAATTCTTTAGTTAAAGCACCAAAATTAACATCGGTTCCTAACTTCATAAAAGTTGCTGCAATAGCTTCTTTTTCGGTTGGTCTACCTTCAATAATTAAAGGAGCCCATTGTTTAATTTGTGCTGCATCTTTAGAGAATTCCATATCTTTAAACATATGAAACTGCTTTAAAGCTTCGAATCTTTTTTCTAAAAACGAAACGTTTTTATCTCCCCAAACAAAGCTCATGTGAGGTACGCTATTAATAAACGATTTAGGATCTTTAATAATTCCTTTGTTTACTAAATACGTCCAAAATTGTCTTGAATTACCAAACGATTCACAAATGTTAATGGCTTTGGTAATATCAATAGTTCCGTCAGCTTTTTCGGGCGTGTAGTTTAATTCACAATACGCCGAATGCCCGGTACCTGCATTGTTCCAAGCAGCAGAACTTTCAACCGCTGGTTGATCTAAACGCTCAAAAATCTGAATTTTTAAATCAGGCTGTAACTCTTTAAGTAATACGCCTAAGGTAGCACTCATAATACCAGCTCCAACTAGTACAACATCTACCTCGTTAATATTTGATGTGCTTGTCATATTATTTATAAATGCCAGTTATAAAACTTTGCATTAAGTATTTTATGTTATTAATTGTGTTATTTTATTTCTGTGCTAAATAATCTTGCAACATAATAGTTGCAGCAATTTCATCTATCAAAGCTTTGTTTTGCCGTTGCTTTTTCTTTAAACCACTATCAATCATAGTTTTAAAAGCAATTTTAGAAGTAAACCGCTCATCTATTCTAACTACTTCAATATGAGGAAATTTAGTTTTAAATTTTTGTAAAAAAGCTTCAATAAGTGGAGCGCTTTGAGAAGCTTCTCCATTTAATTGTTTAGGTTCACCAACAACTACGGTTTGTATATCTTCATCAGAAAGAAGCTTTTGTAAATAAACAAAAATATGAACCGTATCAACAGTTTCTAAGCCCGATGCGATAATTTGAAGAGGATCAGTAATGGCTATTCCCGTACGTTTTAATCCATAATCTATGGCTAAAATTCTACTCATTGCTTAATTTTGATAGAACAATACCTTACATATTCGTTACAGACAAATTTGTAAAAAAAAAAAAATTTACAATAATACGTTATGCTGTATTGCAGTACAAATATCTAAAAAAATAAGCAATTTGCCCATTATTACTAAAGGATTTTTAACTATTTATCAAATATTTAATATTTTAAACGATTTTATTCGCTTTTAAAAACCTCAAGGCTAAATTTCAATCTTTTTCATCTGCATTTTTTTAAAAAGCAAGTTGATTTAAACTTTAGCAAACCTATTCCGTATCATTCATTTATAAAAAAGAAACGTATTAAATAAATAGTACATTTACTTTAAATTAACTTTTAAAAAACATTTGATTTACGTCTAAAATTTTAATTTTTATTAAAGCTCCTGATGTTTTTGATTAAATTAATATATTTGCATAAAAGATTAAAAAAATGACAGATTTACAAACCATTATAGAAAAAGCTTGGGATGACAGAGCACTATTACAAGATGCTGCAACTCAAAAAGCGATTCGTGAAGTAATTGATTTAGTTGATAACGGAAAATTAAGAACTGCAGAACCGGTAGCTGATGGATGGCAAATTAATGAATGGGTAAAAAAAGCCGTTGTTTTATATTTCCCAATTCAAAAAATGGAAACTTTAGAAGCGGGTATTTTTGAATATCATGATAAAATGCCATTAAAAAGAAATTATGCAGAAAAAGGCGTACGTGTAGTTCCGAACGCAGTTGCGCGTCACGGAGCTTACATTTCGGCTGGTGTAATTTTAATGCCATCTTACGTAAATATTGGAGCTTATGTTGATGAAGGTACCATGGTTGATACATGGGCAACAGTTGGATCATGTGCTCAAATCGGTAAAAACGTGCATCTATCTGGTGGTGTTGGTATTGGTGGGGTTTTAGAACCTTTACAAGCTGCTCCTGTTATTATTGAAGATAACGCATTTATTGGCTCACGTTGTATTGTTGTAGAAGGCGTTCGAGTTGGTAAAGAGGCTGTTTTAGGTGCTAATGTTGTTTTAACTGCATCTACAAAAATTATTGATGTTACAGGTGAAAATCCAGTAGAAATGAAAGGTTATGTACCGGAACGTTCTGTAGTAATTCCTGGTTCTTACACTAAAAAATTTCCAGCAGGAGAATTCCAGGTTCCGTGTGCCTTAATTATTGGCAAACGTAAAGAATCTACCGATAAAAAAACATCGTTGAATGATGCGTTACGCGAACACAATGTTGCCGTTTAACTAGATATTTAAATATTAAATATAATAAAACGTCTGATAAATTTCAGACGTTTTTTTATTTAATACTAATATTTATATCTTGCAAAATATATTAATCACAGAATGACAAATAACAAGCTAACATTAGAATAAGTTATGTAATTTTGCAACCATTCCGATTTTTATTTTTAAAAACACCCTAATTTCTAATGAAAAAAATTCTTGTTATTCAGCACAAAATGATTGGTGATGTTTTAATCAGTACTTTGATATGCGAAAACATAAAAATAAATAACCCTGATTATCAAGTACATTACTTGGTAAATGATAATACAATTCCTGTTTTAGAAAACAACCCATATATTGATCGTTTAATAGTTTTTAATTATAACGAAAACAAAAATATTTTTAACTTACTTAAATTTGCTAAATTAGTAAATCAAGAAAAATATGATGTTGTTATTGATGCTTATTCAAAATTACAAAGCTGGGTTATCACCTATTGTAATGATGCTGCTCAAAAAATATCTTTTTACAAAAAAGGTCGTACCTTTTTATACACTGATAATGTAATTAAAAAAGATGTTCCAGCAACAAATTTAGGATTAGCTATTGAAAATCGTTTAGCACTGCTAGCACCGCTTGGAATTGAAGTTGTTAAAAGCAAACCCGAGCTGTATGTTACGGAGGCAGAAAAAAAAGCAACACAAAGTTTATTTAAAAAACATAAATTAAACGAGGCAATTCCAACAATAATGATTAGCTTGCTTGGCAGTGAACCAAGTAAAACCTACCCATTAAACTACATGGCCGAAGTTGTAAATTACGTTGGAACGCATTACAACGTAAATATTTTATTTAATTACTTTCCTAAACAATTAGCAGACGCAAAATTCGTTTATAATTCATGTAGTAAAGAAACACAAAACAAAATATTTTTTGATTTGTACGGAAATAACCTACGCGAATACATTACTATTATGGATCAATGCGATTTAATCATTGGTAATGATGGTGGCGCTATTAACATGGCAAAGGCTTTAAATAAAAAATCTTTTATCATTTTTGCACCTAAAGTTCAGAAAAAAGATTGGGCAACGTTTGAAGATGATATCAATCATGCAGCCGTGCATTTAAATGATTACATGCCTAACTTATTTTTAAATAAAAAAAATAAAGAAGTAGCAAAGCAAAACACCGCATATTACAACCTTTTAAAACCCGAATTATTTCTAAATAAATTAAAAACTTTTTTAGACCTCAACATATAAAAACAAAATTAGAATGAACAACAAAAAACCTATATCGGCATTATTAATTACTTTTAATGAAGAACAACATATTGAAAGATATATTCGTGATGCGGAATATGCGGATGAAATTATTATTGTTGACTCTAATAGCACAGACAAAACCACTGAAATTGCAAGCCAATTTCCGAAAGTTAAAATATTTAAACGCGCTTTTAAAAATTTTTCAGACCAACGAAATTTTGCGCTACAACAAGCACAACACGAATGGGTTACTTTTTTTGATGCGGATGAAGAGTTAACACCAGCCTTACAAAATGAAATTGTTGCAAAAGTAGCCAATCCTGAAGGAATTGATGTTTTTATTGGCTATCATGATTTTTATTTTAAAAATAAAAAAGTTTCTTTTTCTGGGCAGCAAAACGTTAATGCTCCGCGTTTATTCAAAAAAAGCGCTTGCAAATATAACGAATCTTTAAAGGTTCATGAACAATTGGAATTTGTAGGCAAAAGCGGTAAACTAAAAAACAAAATTAAACACCATACCTTTAGCGATGATAAAAAATATTTAGATAAGCTTAACGGCTATTCGTATTTACGTGCTGAAGAATTATATAATAAAAAATTAAAACCAACATTTTATCATTTTTATATTAAGCCTGCTTATCGATTTATTAATTATTATTTGATACGGTTAGGTATTTTAGATGGTAAAGAAGGTTATACGATAGCAAAACTTCATGCCATATCTATTCAAAATAGATACAAATATTTAAACGAATTATATGCAAAAAACAAAGCCATTGATTAATCAATGGCTTTGTTTTTTATTTATTTAAGTACTTCTTTTTAAAAGCTTGTTTTTTATGATATTTAGTCTGAAAACTTGAAGTTTCTTTCCACATTAAATCAAAAATTTCTTGTTCTGTTTTTTCAGTATATAACTTAGCATATTCTTTACTCATGGCAGCTACCATTTCTTGCTTATGCGTTAATCTAGAAAGATTTTTCATGCGTAGTTCAAAACTCATGGTTTCATGAAAACTCATTCTATTTAAATCAACTAAATAAAAATCATACTTATTTTCATCAACTTGCTTTATTAACGTATTACCGGGAGAATGATCTTTAAATTCAATTCCATTTTCATGTAATTGAAAACAAAAGCCAACAAACTGCTTTAAAATTTCTGCATGATTGGGCCATTCGGGTTGTAAAACCAATTCTCTGTATGTTAAATCTGCATCAATATGTTCACAGAAATAATATGAATCTTGTAAACCAATTATGTTTTTGTTTTCTATATAAGCAATAGGATTTGGAGTTCCGATGCCTTTTTTAAGCAAAATAGAAGCATATTCGAAAGATCTCTTAGCTTTACTTGGCCTAAAATACCCGTAAATAATTTTATTAATTAAAATAGGAACTTTAAATGCTTTAACGTTTATTTTATTTCCTAAATAATTAAAAATTTTAATTTTATTGCGTTTGCCATCGGCAAGCATTTGCCCAGAAGCATTAAAGTTTTTAGTAATCGAAATTAAATCGGCCTCACTAATTTGGCATGTTGGGTGAATTACTAAATTCATTTTTTATATAAAAATAAGTATTATAAATTTTGGCATAAGGTCTTAAACCAACCTTTAACAGTGTATTTTTCGTAAATATTTGGAGACAAAGGTACGTAATCTGTTTCGAAAAACTGTTTGTCAATTTCAATCAAATCTTCATTTAGAATCAAACAATTTTGAGGATTATAAAAATCATAATTTACAATATCTTTATTGGTTGTTATTATTTTTTTCTGATATCCCAAACTTTCAAAAATTCTAAAACTTAATCCCATTTGTTTTTCTCTTGCTATATCCAATAAAATTTGTGCCTGTTTTTCAAGTTCTTCAACCTGATCTAGGCTAAGTTTTTTTGTTATAACTTCTATGTTTTTATAACTTTTTCTTTTTTTACTATCAAACACTAATAACTTGTATGGCAATTGCAAAGCTTTAAACTGCGCAGCCAACTTGTCAATAAATTTCACTCTTTTTCCTGCCGAGCAAATGTTAAAAATAACGTATTTGTAGCTTTTAACTTTACACGGCGAAGTATAAATCCAATTAGGGAGAAAATAAAACCCAAATTGCTTACAATCTTCAGGATCAAAAGAAAATGTTACATCAAAACACGTTCCCGCTTTTTTAATTCTTGGACAACGTGTTGCGCTGTCATTAAAAAAACCAACAGAATGTGTTGTATGTTTTTTAAATGCTTTTAAACTTTTACAGTCTATAAAATCACCTTTAATAGTAATTATTAAATCTTGTTTAGGTGCATTACCAAGTTTTTTTAAAATCTGTTTTCCATAAAAAACATGTTTGATATTCTTTTTTAAAAATGTTTTTGCAGCAAAATTATAAACTCTATAAAATATGTTGGGATATTGATAGCGTATTTTATGAAAATCGATATGCTCAACCTGATGTCCTAACTCAGCTAATTCTGAGGCAAGTGTTTGGTTTAGCCCCCAATTATCATAAGATATAATCGTTATTTTCATACTATGTATTTTAACAAATGTAAACCTTTTACAGCACTATTAACCGTATAATTTGTTAGATATTTTATAATTAGCAAATTATTAATAATTTGTTTTAACAAAAGTCAAATTTTAATAAAACATCAACAAATTGGAGCTCTGAAAAAGTTTATTTTTTATTTTCCTTTTTAAAATTATAAGGATAAATATCTGTTTTAAAATTTATACCGTATCTTTGCAAAAGCAATTTTTTATAGCTTATTAATTGGCCTAAAAACCTTGAAAAGCATTGCTTAAAATTAAAACACAATTGTACATGGATGCTATAAATACTGAAGTACATAATGCATACGAAGTAATAAAAAACGGTGGAATTATTTTATATCCTACTGATACCGTTTGGGGAATTGGTTGTGATGCAACAAACCCAGAAGCAGTAAAAAAAATATATGCGTTAAAAAAACGCGAAGAAACTAAAAGTATGATTGCCTTATTAAACGGCGATAGAATGCTTTATAATATTTTTAGAGAAATTCCTGAAACCGCTTTTCAAATCATGGATTTGTCTGAAAAACCTACAACCTTAATTTTAGATCAGCCCAAAAATGTGGCAGCTAATTTAATTGCTCCAGATAATACCTTGGGTGTGCGTTTGGTTAAAGAACCTTTTTGTTACAAATTAATGGAACGTATGAAAAAACCATTAGTTTCTACCTCAGCAAACATTTCAGGGCAACCTACGCCAAAAACATTTGCAGAAATTGATCCTGAAATTATAAGTGGAGTTGATTATGTAGTAAACATACAACGCGATAAAGTATGCAAAAAACCATCAACCATTATTAAACTTACGCTAGACAGCAAAGTAACTATTATACGTAAATAAACATTTACGACAAGGAATACCAAAACATGAATTTAAAACACGAATTACAACATTCTATTTTTAATATTATAGCACAAGCTGCTCAACAACTTAACGTAGAATGTTATGTTATTGGCGGTTTTGTGCGCGATTTACTTTTACAACGCAATCATAAAAAAGATATAGATATTGTTGCAGTTGGCAGTGGAATTGAATTAGCACTAAAAGTTTCTGAACTTATTCCGCATCATCCTAAAGTACAAGTTTTTAAAAACTACGGAACTGCCATGTTACGTTATGACGATATGGATATTGAGTTTGTAGGCGCTCGCAAAGAAAGTTACAGGTTAGAAAGTAGAAACCCAATTGTTGAAGACGGAACTTTACAAGACGATCAAAACAGACGTGATTTTACCATTAATGCATTAGCTTTATCGTTAAATCCACAGAATTTTGGAGATTTACTAGATCCGTTTAATGGTTTAGAAGATTTAAAAAACAAGTGCATTAAAACGCCTTTAGATCCTGCTATAACATATTCAGACGATCCGTTACGTATGTTACGTGCCATCCGATTTGCTACGCAGTTAAATTTTGAAATCGAAGCCAAATCATTACAAGCAATAACCGATAATAATCAGCGTATTAAAATTATTTCGGGAGAACGCATTGTAGAAGAATTAAATAAAATTTTAGCCACTCCTACTCCATCAATCGGATTTTTATTGTTACATCAAACCGGATTGTTAGATATTATTTTACCAGAATTAACCGCTTTAAATCAGGTAGAAGAAATTGAAGGGCACACGCACAAAAACAACTTTTATCACACCTTAGAAGTTGTAGATAATATTAGTAAAAATACAGAAGATGTTTGGTTGCGTTGGGCTGCCTTATTGCACGATATTGGTAAAGCACCTACCAAACGTTTTACTAAAAAACAAGGTTGGACTTTTCATGGGCACGAATTTTTAGGCGGTAAAATGGTTAAAAAAATATTCGAGCGTTTGCATATGCCATTAAATCACAAAATGAAATTTGTGCAAAAAATGGTTATTATGAGCTCGCGCCCAATTGTTTTATCTCAAGATTTGGTTACCGATTCTGCCGTACGTCGTTTGGTTTTTGATGCAGGTGAAGATGTAGAAAATTTAATGATTTTGTGCGAAGCCGACATTACAACCAAAAACCCCAATAAATTTAAAAAATACCATAACAATTTTAAATTGGTACGAAATAAAATTGTTGAAGTTGAAGAACGCGATCAGGTCCGTAATTTTCAGCCGCCAATTAGCGGAGAAGAAATTATGGAGCTTTTCAATCTAAAACCATCACGTGAAATTGGTATTTTAAAAGAAGCAGTTAAAGAAGCAATTTTAGAAGGCGAAATTCCGAACGAATACCAAGCAGCTTACAATTTTGTTTTGCAAAAAGCTGAAAAAATGGGATTGCAAAAACAAAACTAAGCTAATAAAAATCATACTTTATTTAAGAAGCATTTTTTACTATTGTAACTTAATTACCTTTAAACTAAATCATGAAAAAAAACTTTGTAACCCTTGCAAAAACATCATTAATACTTGTTTATTTAGTTATTATTGCTGGTGGTGCTGTTAGAATGACAGGATCTGGAATGGGATGCCCCGATTGGCCTAAATGTTTTGGTTATTATATTCCGCCAACAGATGAAAAAGAATTGTTGTGGGAAGCCAATCATGAATTTAATAAAGGACAAGTAATTATTAAAGACAAACAACTTTGGGTAGCTAAAAGCACTTTTACATCAACAGCAACATACAACCCTAACAATTGGGAATTATATACCAAACACGATTATGCGGTGTTTAACGTTTTTCATACTTGGACAGAATATATAAACCGATTATTTGGTGCATTAGCCGGTTTTGCATGTTTGGCAATGGCCATTGCATCGTTTAGTTATTGGAAAGAAAAAAAGGCAGTAACTTTACTTTCATGGTTGGTTGTTTTTTCAATGGGATTCCAAGCTTGGTTAGGAGCAACAGTTGTTTATTCGGTTTTAAACCCTTTAAAAATTACCACACATATGGTAATGGCTTTAGTAATTGTTGCATTTATTTTGAATCTTATAAAAATTGCTAAAACAAATAAAACAGAAACGGTAGTTTCTACCCAAGTAAAAACCTTATTATGGGTAACTTTAGGGCTTACCTTGGTGCAGGTTATTATGGGAACTCAAGTACGTGAATTGGTAGATCATCAGGTGCGTGACGGCGTAACTAATACAGCAGCTTGGTTAGCAAATCCGAATTGGCAATTTTATTTTCATCGTACTTTCTCCATCGTTGTAGTTGCTTTAAACCTTTGGTTATTTAGCATAAACAAAAAACAAAAACTGGGCTTAACTAAAATAAGCTGGGTAATTGCTTTATTGGTTATCGAAGTTTTATCTGGAATGGCCATGTACTATTTAGATTTCCCTTTTGGTATGCAAACTACGCATTTGGTATTTGCTTCTATTTTATTTGGGGTACAATATTATTTGATATTAGAAACAAAAAATAAATAAACAAAAAACGCAAGGTTTAAACCTTGCGTTTTTTAATTAATCCATTGTTTAAACTCGGAAACCTTTTCTCGGCTCACAATTAAATGTTCTGAAATAAAGTTCTTTAAACTTACTTTTAATCTGGAATTCGAAAATAAATGAATGTCTGCAATTGCTGCACGTTGAATAATAAATTTTCTGTTTATTCTAAAAAAGTTTTTGTTATCCAACTCATTTTCTATCGTTTCTAAACTTCCGTCTAACAAATAATCTCTATTTTCTAACGTTTTTAAATAGGTGGCTTTATTTTCTGAAAAAAAGCACAAAACATCTGCCACAGAAATTATTTTTATTTGTTGTCCAATTTTAACTACAAATCGTTCTTTGTACGTTTTTGATGATTCGTTTACCTGCAACAATTGTTTTAAGCTGGCAATTGAAATTGAATTTGCAATGCTGTTTTGTTTAAACTTTGCAAGTGCAAAACTAAGTTCTTCCGGATCAATAGGTTTTAACAAATAATCAATCGAATTTAATTTAAAAGCTTTAAGTGCATATTCATCGTAAGCGGTAGTAAAAATAATAGCGCTTGTAATTTGTACCTGATCAAAAATTTCGAACGAAAGCCCATCGGACAACTGAATATCTAAAAATATTAAATCAGGATGCGAATTTGTAGTAAACCATGCAACAGCTTCGGCAACCGAATGCAATTGCTTGGTAACCGGATAACCTAAAGCTTCTAATCTCCGGGCTAAATAGCGCGCAGCTGGCTTTTCGTCTTCAACTAAAACTATTTCCATTTGTTTAAAAGCTCTTTTTCTTCTTCAATAAATTGTTTCAGTTTACGCTCTTCCCATTCTTTATTAAAAAACGGATTGAAATTAAAAACTGAAATGCCGTGGCAAATAATCCCAATTCCCCATCCTAATGCAGGCCAATAAAACCACAAATGTTTAGGCGAGGTTAATACATTTAAAATAATTAACCCAGAAATTACTAAAACGTAGGTTAATAAATGGCCATAAAATTCTTTTATATTTTTTACTTTTTTATGCGCGCGCAAGTAAGCTTTATTATTTTCCATGATTTGTATGTTTTTTATTTTGTTGTAAATATTTAGCAATCATTTTTTGTTCCCATTTTTTCATTTTAAAAATCTGAAAATATTGAATTATAATGCTTAACCCAAAAATAAAAAGTACGAAAGGCATCCAAAATAAAATCGGATTAAAAATATTTAAGGCGTTTAAAACACAATAAATCAGTACCAAAAATAAAAAGAAAAAAAGGCTAAGGTAAAACGATTTAAGCTCGAATAAACGGCTTTGTGCGCGAGCTAAAACCTCAGCATCAACCGCATCTAAATCATTTTCGTTTACTTCGGTTATTACGTGCTCGGTTAAAATAGAAATTAAAACTTGGTACGAATTCGGAGTTTGTTTAATAACCAATTCCCGACTGGTAACCAATTGGTAGCGCTCTACAATATGATTCAGACCAAAACCGGTGCTGTTGTTTTTAAGCGTTTCTTTAGGTTGGTAATTATTTTCGACCCTTAAAAAATTATCATCAATCGTAATTAAAATTTTAAGCGGATGCTGCGCATTAATTTTGTTGTGCTTAACCGCATTTTCTAACAGCAGTTGTAAAACTAACGGAACAACCTTACGTTCTGTTTCTGTATCAATTTCTGGTAACGAAATTTCTAACGCATCTTCGTAACGCATTTTAAGCAGTTGTACAAAGGTTTTGGCAAAATGCAATTCATCTTGCAAATCAACCAAATCATTATTACGCTGTTCTAAAACGTAACGGTAGGTTTTAGATAAAGCAATGGTAAATTGCTGAGCTTTATTCGGGTTTTCTTCTATTAAACAACTTAAAACGTTTAAGCTGTTAAACAAAAAATGCGGATCGATTTGGCTTTTTAAACTTGCAAATTTTGCTGTTGCACTTTGGGCTATTATTTTTTGAGCACGTACCTGGGTTTCTTGCTTTTTTTTATAAACCAAAAAAAAGTAAACAACCGTAGTAATAAAAAACACCAATACATATTGCGGAAACATTTGTTTGCGCTTTAATGCAATAAAAGATTCGTAAACCGGTTGATTGTGCCACAAAAACGTAATAAAAAAATCAATTAACATGGCCACAAACAAGGCCGATAAAATTGCCACCCAATAGCCAAATGCATATTTTAAATTTTCATTAAGCAGCTTAGTTTGTTTAAAAAACAAATACACAAAAAAACTATTCGCAATATAAATACTGGTGGTGTACATAAACACGGCAAAAAATGTGTTTGCGTAACTTACCGGTTCTGATGGCGAAGCAAAATAAAAGTTTAAACCTAAAACTAATAGGTAAGCAAACAATAAAGTAAAAACGTAGCGTTTTATATGTTTTCTGAAATCTTTCATATCTAAATTAGGCTAGTAAACTAATAAACAAGGTAAGCAATCAATTGGTTATTATAATGAGTAATTGTAACATAAATAGTAGGTTTTAGGTTAATAATTAAACGGTTGTTTTAATTTTTATATGATAAATGTACAACAGATAGAAACAGATTATAAATTAAAAATACTGAATTGTTGTTTTTTACAGACAAACCGTATTTTATAAAAAAACAAAAAAATTATAGCGATTTTATTTTAAAAAAAATATCAGCAACAAATCCCGAAAGCAAAAAATTATTTTAAAATATTAACTAACTTTGGGGCCTCAATATTTAAGTCATGATTTACAAGTTTAGAGTTATTTTAGATAACGAAGAAGATATTTTACGAGATATAGCAATTGATGAAAATGATAGCTTAGAAGATTTACATAATGTTATTGTAAACGCTTTTGGCTTTGACGGAATGGAAGCTGCATCGTTTTACGAATGTGATAACGAATGGGCACAATCTGAAAAAGAATATCCGTTATTTGACACCGGCGATGTACCTGGTGAAATTGAAACCATGGTTGATGTACCGTTAACATCTGTACTTCATAAAGAGCAAACTAAAATTATTTACGTGTACGATTTTTTAAACATGTGGACATTTTTAGTAGAATTAGCTGCTATTGAAGAGCCTGAAGCAGGTGCAAATTATCCGGATTTATTATTTTCTCACGGAATTATGCCAGCAACAGCTTCTGCTTTAGATTTTAATGCAAACGAAGAAGGTATTTTTGGAGATTATAGCGACGATTACGACGAAGATGATTTAGACATGTTTGAAGGCGATGGCGAATCGTTCGAAGATTTCGGCGGTTACGACGAAAACAATTGGTAATCCAACCACAACCAAAAATATCAAAAACATAAAACTTACCTTACATTATGATTAACTTATTTAGTACACACATTGATTCTTTATCAATTCACCGCGTAGGTAATAAAAGCCGTTTAGAACCCATTTTTTTATCAGAAACTACTTTCGCTATTAACGACGAAATTATGCCTTTGTTAAAAGAGTTCTTTTTTAAACCGTTTCGTGATAAAGAAGAAAACTATTTTAAATTCGCACACGATGTAGATTTAGAATACAATGACATGTACAACTACGCTACCGAAATTTTTAGCAACCCAAGTAGCACACACGAGGTTAGTAAAAAAATTACCAAACATTTATACGAGCAATCAAACCACCCGCATATTAAAAACGGTGAGGTTTATGTAACGTACCTTTCTAATGTTTTAATTGACAACAATAAAGTTGATGCTATTGGTATTTTTAAATCCGAATTAAAAACAGATTTCTTACAGTTTGAAGAAAAAGGTTCAAACCTAGAAATGATTTTACAACAAGGTATTAACTTAACTAAGTTAGATAAAGGTTGTATTATTTTTAATTATGAAAAAGAAGATGGCTATAAAATTTTAACGGTAGATTCTAACCGTTACGATGCGCGTTATTGGTTAGAGCACTTTTTATCGGTGGAAGTTTTTGAAGACGAAAACTTTAAAACTAAAAAGTACTTAAAATTCTGCGAAGATTTTGCTAAAGAAGTTGTTTTACCAGCTGAAGATAAAAAGGAAGAGGTTATGTTTATGAACCGTTCTATGAACTATTTTGCAAAAAATGATGAGTTTGAAGAACAAAACTTTTTAAACGAAGTAATTGACAACCCTGATTTAATGGCCGAATTTAAAAACTACAAAGTAGATAAGGGAGCTAAATACAGCGTTGAAGATTTAACGAACTTTCCTATTGCAAACGCAGCAGTAAGCGATGTACGTAAAAAAATTAAAAACGTAATTAATTTAGATACCAACATTCAAATTAAATTAGATTTTGTGAACCCAGAATCGGCAGAAAAATTTGTAGAAAAAGGTTGGGACGAAGAAAAACAAATGTACTATTACTTAGTTTACTTTAACAAAGAACAAAAAGGAAATAGCAATGCATAAAAAAAGGAGGTTTAAAAACCTCCTTTTTTATTTTATCTGTTCGCAAATTTTTGCGCTATAAAACTAATTATCACAATCTGAAAAGCATGATAAATCATGATGGGTAATAAAATAATACCTAAAACTGCACTCGATCCGAACATAACGCTCGAAAATACCGTACCATGAACCAATGATTTTTTAGAGCCACAAAACAAAGCAGTTATTCTATCTTCTACCGTAAAACCAAGCGTTTTACAAACAAGGTTTAGCACCCCATATAAAATAGCAAACAAAACAACAACGCCAGCAAAAATTTGTGCTAAAATTGCAACAGAAACCGATTCGAATAAACCAATCGAGAATGCGTGTGCAAAGCTTTTATAAATAATAAGCAATATAATAACCTTATCAAAATAGTTTAATTGCTTGTTGTATTTGCTTGACCAATAACCAATATATTTTTGCAAAAACAAACCTAAAACAATCGGAATTATAATTTGCACAATTAAATCGATGTACGTATCGGTAAAATCAAAATCGGTAGTACTGGTTTGTAAAAAAAAGCCCATCCACAGCGGGGTTAATACAATACCAATAATTCCAGAAATGCTGGCGTTAAAAATAGCTCCAGGAATATTTCCTTTGGCTAAAGCAACCATTACAACAGATGATGAAACGGTTGATGGCAAACAAGCCATAAAATAAAAAGCCAACCAAATTTGACCAGCTAATTCTGTTTCTGCAACAAATGGTTTAACAAGCAAAACTAAAAGCGGAAAAAGTAAAAAGGTTGCCAACTGCACCACCAAATGCAATTTCCAATTGCTTAAATCGGTTTTTATTTTGTTCTGATCTAACTTTAATCCGTAAAATAAAAAAATAAAGCCAATTCCATAGTTAGTAATAGTTCCAATATTTATTGGACTTTGATCGGTTCCGAAAAACGGAAATAAATAAGCGAGTAATACAGTTATTAAAATGGTAATAACAAAACCATCTATTTTAAATTTCATCTGGGAAAATTTTACCTGGGTTTAAAATGTTGTTGGGGTCAAAAATGTTTTTAATTTGTTTCATTAACTGCAAATGTAATGCGTTAAATGCAATGGGCATGTAACGTTTTTGTACCCAACCAATACCATGTTCGCCCGACAAAGTTCCTTTTAAAGCAACGGTAGCTTCAAAAATTTCAGTTATTCCTTTTGGCACTTCATTTTGCCATGCTTCGTCGCTCATATTACCTTTAATAATGTTAATGTGTAAATTGCCATCTCCAGCATGTCCGTAGCAAACCGATTGAAAACCGTATTTTTCGCCAGCTTTTTTTACCGCAGTTAATAAATTTGGTAATTCGTAACGTGGCACAACGGCATCTTCTTCTTTGTAAATCGAATTGGCTTTTACGGCTTCTGAAACAGCACGACGCAATTTCCATAAAGCATTTTTTTGCTCGTCGGTATCTGCAAAAAGTACTTCATCAATTTCGTAAGCTTCTAAAACATGCATAATTTTTTCGGCTTCTTGAAATAAAATATCGGGGTAATTGCCATCAACTTCAATCAACAAATGCGCCTGAACGTTATCTCCAATCGGTACGTTTACTTCGCCCAAATAATTTGCGGTCCAAGTTATGGCATCACGTTCCATAAATTCTAACGCACTTGGCGTAATTCCGGCTCTAAAAATGGCAGAAACCGCTTCGCAAGCTTGTTCGGCTTTATAAAAAGGCACCAATAAAAGCACATTAGCGGTTGGTAACGGTAAAAGTTTTAAAACAATTTGGGTTACTATGCCCAACGTACCTTCACTACCTACTAAAAGCTGCGTTAAATTATATCCGGTAGCATTTTTTAATGTATTTGCTCCGGTCCAAATTATTTCGCCGGTAGGCAAAACAACTTCTAAGTTTAAAACATAATCTTTAGTAACGCCATATTTTACGGCACGAGCTCCGCCTGAATTTTCGGCCACGTTACCACCAATAAAACAACTGCCTTGGCTAGAAGGATCTACTGGGTAAAAAAGGCCTTGAGCAGCAACCGCATCACGTAAAACTTCGGTAATTACGCCAGGCTGAGTAGTAACTTGTAAATTTTTAGCATCAATTGCTATAATTTGATTTAATCTTTCGGTAGAAAGAGCAATACCGCCGTAAACCGAAAGCGCACCACCGCTTAATCCGGTACGCCCACCAATTGGAGTTACTGGAATTTGATGCTGATTAGCTAAAGTTACAATTGCCGAAACTTCGGATGTTGATTTTGGTTTTACCACAACCTGAGGCGCAAAGCTTAAATCTTCTGTTTCATCATGACCATAGTCAGATAAAACGTTAGCATCAACAAACAAATAATCGGTTCCAACAATGTTTTGAAGTTCATTTAAAACTTCGTTCGAAATATTTTCAGGAATCATATTCATATTTTTATCATGAATTAATTTATTACATAAGTGATAAATACGTACCAAAATGCCAAGGTGATAAACGAGAGCGGAATACCAACCCCAATCATCATATTACTTAATTTAGGTTTTAGTCCGTAATTGGTTGCCAAAATGCTTGCTGTTACCATGGGCGCCATGGCAGCTTCCATAACAGAAACATCAATATTTAATCCGTCGACCTGAAAAACAACTCGGAATAAAAGTAGAATAAAGGCAGGAAAAAGCATCAACTTAAAAAATAAGCCCAACCATAAAAATTGGTAATACGGACTTTTTTTCTGCACATGCAGTTGCAAGCCAACCGCAACCAAAGCAATGGGCGAAACCGTTGCACCTAAAGTTTTAAAAACTTCTTGCAACGGAACCGGAAAATCAACCTGAAGCAGGTTTACCAGCAATCCTATTAAAAATCCAATAAAGGGCGGAAAAGCAAAAAGTTTTGCAAGCAACGATTCATTCGTACCTTTTTTAACCGAATATTTACTTGCTACCAAAACAGCAACGGTAGAAAGCACCACGAACGATCCAGGTTGATCTACAATTACAGCTGTTTGTAATCCTTCGTCACCATATAATGCCTGAATAACCGGAAAACCAACAAACGAGGTATTTCCTAAACCAGCACATAATATTAAACAGCCAATTAATTTATTAGACCAATTGTATTTTTTACCAATAAAATTAAAAAATAAATAAGCCAATAAAAAGTTTAACCAGGCAACCGAAAAAGGAAATAACAAATCCAACCCCAAACTAACTTTAGGAATGTAATACAAGGCTAATGCAGGCATTGATATATAAATAACAAACTGATTGAGTGCCTTATAAGAATTTTTAGGAAAAGATTTAGAAAACTGCAGCAAATAGCCAACAAGCAAACAAACGGCAATTAAAATAATATTTGACAAGGTACTTTTATGTTTTAAAGTAAAGGTACGTATTTTTGAAATTCAAATCTAATAGATAATATTGTAACTTTAAGCAATTAAATAAAGCTAAAGCAATGGATCAGCAATCATTTTCGGCTTTAAACGAACGAGATGGGGTAAATAAACCTAATCACATCAGCACGCAAGCCAGCAATCAAATAAAAAAAATGCGTCGTAAAATTATTACGGCGGAAGATTTGGTTGCCGGAATTTTAAACCAGGATAAAGTTGCATTAAGCCGTGCCATAACCTTGGTAGAAAGTACCAATAACAACCATACCGAAAAAGCCAACCAAGTTATTCAGGCCTGCATGCCGTACGCCAATCAATCCATTCGCATTGGTATTACAGGCGTTCCGGGCGTGGGTAAAAGTACGTTTATAGAAGCTTTTGGTTCGTATTTAACTACATTAGGTAAAAAAGTTGCTGTTTTAGCTATTGATCCGAGTAGTTCTATTTCGGGCGGAAGTATTTTAGGCGATAAAACCAGAATGGAAGAATTGGTAAAAAATCCAAACGCATATATTCGGCCTTCGGCATCGGGCGAAAGTTTAGGCGGTGTAGCACGTAAAACACGTGAAAGCATTATTTTATGTGAAGCTTGTGGTTTTGATGTAATTATTATTGAAACCGTTGGTGTGGGCCAATCTGAAACCGCCGTGCACAGCATGGTAGATTTTTTTTTATTGCTAAATTTAGCTGGCGCTGGAGATGAATTACAAGGCATAAAACGCGGCATTATGGAAATGGCCGATGCCATTGTTATTAATAAAGCCGATGGGGATAACGTGAAAAGAGCGCGAATAGCGAAATTAGATATTCAGCGGGCGTTACATTTATTTCCTGAAAAAAAATCAGGTTGGGCACCTACCGCAAGTTTATGTTCGGCCCTGGAACAAAAAGGCATGAAGGAATTGTGGCAAATGATTACGGAATTTGAAACATTAACCAAACAAAACGGTTATTTTGAACAACATCGCAAACAACAAACCACGCATTGGATGTTGGAAACCATTAACGAACAATTAAAAAATAATTTTTATGACAATCCAACTATACAAGCCGAGCTAGAAAAGCAAAAAAACAGCGTGAATAATAATGAAATTTCACCTTTTAAAGCTGCACAAAACTTGTTAGATTTATATTTTAAAGCATAAAAAAGTCGGAGCTTGGCTCCGACTTTTTTTATTCGTCATCTTCGTCGTCGTATTCGGCGTAACGTAAACTTTCTCTTTCGTAAAATTCACCTGCTAAAACAACTAAATCTTCCATTTCTTCTTCAATATCAGCAGCATCTTCTTCTTCTAAATCTTCAAGAAATTCAATTTCATCGCTTTCTAAGTTAATTACGAAACGTGGATATTCTAAGTGAATGATAAAAATATCATCCGGGAAATCCGTATTATCGGCAACTACAAATTTTGGTAATTCCATATGTTTATTTTTAAATCGTTTGTGTATTTTCGGTAATGTATTTATTTGTTAAGCGTTTAAAACGTAAATATAATAAAATTGCGGCTACGGTTAAGCCAAAACTTAATCCAATCCATACGCCAACTGCGCCTAAATTGGTATATAATCCTAAATAAACCGAAATCGGGAAACCTATAATCCAATAAGCAATAAAGGCAACCACTGCCGGAACTTTTACATCTTGCAAGCCACGTAAAGCACCTAAAACTACTGCCTGAATACCGTCAGACAATTGAAATAAAGCGGCAACTACTAATAAACTTGATGCGATTTTAAATACCTGTGTATTTTCTGCCAACGTTTCTGGCGCAGCCATATCTAAAAAGATGTAAGGCAACACACCATTCATAAAAATAAAGAAAAGGGCAAAAATAACTTCTAAAATTAATGCTAATAAAAATATAGAACGTGCTACCGTTTTTAAATAATTAAAATCTTCTAATCCTTTCTGATTACCAACACGAATCATAGCCGTAATACTTAATCCTGATGCAAACATATAGGTTGCAGAAACCAGGTTTAAAGCAATTTGATTAGCTGCTTGTTCATTTTTACCAATCATACCACACAACCAAACAGCAGAAACAAATAAGGCAACCTCAAAAAACATTTGTAAAGATGAGGGTAAACCTAAAGCACATATTCTGTTAATTACAGATTTCTGCATCTTTTTAAAGCTAAATTGCTTAAAATAAATACTTAGTTTGTTGTTGTTTTTTAACTGAATGTGCATATAAACAACCATTACTATGCGCGATATTAAGGTTCCGTATGCAGCACCCATTACGCCCATTTCAGGAAAAAACAAAAATCCATTAATTAAAACTAAGTTAATTAAAAAATGGACAATGTTACATATAATAATGGCATACATAGCATATTTTGTAAACGACATTCCGTCTGAAAATTGTTTGTAGCCCTGAAACATAACCACCGGGATTAATGAAAAAGCAACAATATCTAAAAAAGGTTTAGCCATTTCTACTACTTCTTGTGGCTGGCGCATATAATTAATAGCACCTTTACCGAAAAAGATTACCGAAAAAAGTACCAAACCTAAGGTTGCACATAAAACAACACCGTGGTGAAACGTATTTCTAACTCCTTCAATATCATGCTTGGCATCATGTTGCGCTACTAGCGGTGTAATTGCTGTAGAAAAACCAATACCAACGGACAGCGCAATAAAAACAAAGCTATTAGCTAATGAAACGGCTGCCAATTGCGTAGCACCTAAATGCCCCACCATAATATTATCTACCAAGCTAACTAAGTTATGCCCTAACATTCCTAAAACAATAGGATATGCCAACTGAATGTTGCGCTTAAATTCGCGTGTGTAAATACTTAAATTCATTGTGTATTAATTTTGCGCAAATGTAAGCAATAAAATGTCAATTTTAAGCCAATAAAATCAGTATAAATCCTATATTAATCATTGAGTAATGATTTGCGATATCCATTTATTTTTTCTTTTATTTCCGGATCTAATTCGGGCAATGAAAGCTCGGGCAAGTTTTGTAAATGTTCTAAAATAATTTGAGCTACAAGCAAACGTGCAGTTTCTTTATCATCGGCCGGAATTACAAACCAAGGACATTTTTTAGTAGCTGTTTGTTGCAAGGCATCTTGATAACATTCCTGATACGCATTCCAATATTTTCGCTCTTTAATATCCGAAGGTTCAAATTTCCAGTTGTGTTGTGGTTTATCTAAACGGCGTAAAATACGTTCGCGTTGCTCATCATAACTTAAATGCAAATAAAATTTTAAAATTAAGGTTCCGTTTTGTACTAAGTTTTTTTCAAAATTTTTAATTTGTTTAAAACGTTGTTTCCAAAACTTCGGTGTAATAGTTTCAACCGAATCAATATTTGGAATATTTTCGTTCAAAACAATTTCCGGATGTACCCGAGCAATTAAAACATTTTCATAATGCGAGCGATTAAAAACTCCAAAAACACCACGTTCGGGTAATGCAATATAATGACGCCATAAAAAATCGTGCGATAATTCTAATGCTGTTGGGGTTTTAAAATTACTTACTTCTACCCCACGCGGATTAAATGCACTAAAAACTTCGCGAATTAAGCTGTCTTTTCCGGCTGTATCCATACCTTGTAAACAAATTAATACGCTGTATTTGTGTTGGGCATACATAATTTCTTGCAAATCGCTTAACTGATTGCTTATTTTTTTAGGCTGATTGTTTATTTTACGAGTAGATAAGCCCGTTTCTATTCGGGTAGGTAAACTGTTCCAATCGGTAGTTGGAGTAATCTGATAGCTTTCACTTTTAATTTTCATAATTTGTTAGTTATCTCTTAAAAATAAACAAAAACTTTAATTTTTTTATACCTTTAATTTTTCAATTTAAAAACATGAACAAATTATTACTCGAAATATTGCTTCAAATTACGGGCATTACAGCAGCTTCAGGCATTCACTATCAAAACGAAAAATTATATGTTGTTTCTGACGAGAGCGATTATTTATACGAATATCAGCTTACAGCTAATGAACTTAAAAAACATGCTTTAACCGATAACCCACAAGAACTTAGATCTAAACAAACCAAACGCGATTATGAAGCCATTGCAGCCAATGGTACAGATTTGTATTTGTTTGGTTCGGGCTCTAAACCCAATCGCGAATTGGTTACGCAGTTTAATACACAAAACCAAGCAGTACAAAATTTTTCGTTAGATTTATTATATCCGTCAATTGCATCTTTTGCAGAAATAAATCCGGACGAACTAAATATTGAAGGAGCTTTGTTTAGAGGAGATGATTTATTGCTTTTTAATCGCGGTAACGGTGCAAACAATAAAAACTTTATTGTTACCGTTCAGGGTAAAAACTTTACTGAAGAATTTAATATTTTTATTCAAGACATTAAATTGCCACAATTAAATGGCATAAACACCGGATTTTCAGACGCAGTACTTGTTGGAGATAAAATTTATTTTTTAGCAACGGCCGAAGGCGGTAGCTCAACCTACAACGACGGACAAATTGCTGGCACGCTATTTGGATGCATCGATACCAAGCGTTTTAAGGTAAAATACACCGAAGTTTTAAGTAACGATAAAAAGTTAGAAGGGCTTACCGTTTTAAACCAAGACAAAAAAAACATTACCTTTTTATTGTGTGAAGACAGCGATGATAGCACCCAAAACGTAGCAACCATTTATAAACTAAATATTAAAAAATAACAAAAACCAAAAATTGAATATGAAAAAAATAATTTTACTTTTAACCACATTTTTATCTGTAGCCGTTATGCAAGCGCAAAACAACCAACCTACACCGCAAGTAAATGTAACAGGAACAAGCGAAATTAAAATTGTACCTAATTATGCGGTAATTACCATTGGAGTAGAAACTAAAAATGATAAAGCCGAAGTTGCTAAAAACGAAAATGATGCCGTGGTAGCTAAAATGCTAAAAACGATTAAGAAGTTTAAAATTGAAGACAAGCATTTTCAAACCCAACGCGTAAACTTATTTAAAAACAGAGATTACGAGAAAAAAAGAGATTTTTACCAAGCCAACCAAACCGTTAAAATTGAGTTGTACAACTTAGATAAATATGATGAATTGGTAGGTGCTTTAATTGCTGATGGTGCTAATTCAATTCAAGGCGTAGAATACAAATCTACTGAAACTGAAAAATACCAAGCAGAATTACGTAAAAAAGCAGCTTTAAATGCTAAAGCAAAAGCAGAAGATTTTGCCTCTGCATTTGGGCAAAAAGTTGGAAAAGCATTGGTTATTTCTGACAATTCATCAACCAACTTTAATCCGCCAATGTACGCTAAAATGAATTTAGAAATGGCAGATGCATCAGGTTCTACCTTAGCAGTTGGAGAAATTACTTTAAATGCGAACGTGAGCATTAGTTTTGAGTTATTATAAAACAAAAACGCCTTTTGAAATTTCAAAAGGCGTTTTTTTATTTTTCTATGTCGTGTAAACTTTCCATTTTTTTAGTTGCTAAGAAACCTTTAATATCTTCAAAATGTTCCTTAACGCGTTTGTTACCAAACTCAAAAACTTTTTCGGCCAAACCATCTAAAAAATCACGGTCGTGAGAAACTAATATTAAAGTTCCTTCAAATTCTTTTAAAGCTTCTTTAATAATATCTTTTGTTTTCATATCTAAATGGTTGGTAGGTTCGTCTAAAATTAAAACGTTATACGGTTCTAATAAAAGTTTCACCATTGCCAATCGTGTTTTTTCACCTCCCGAAAGTACTTTTACTTTTTTCTGAATATCATCGCCAGCAAACATAAACGCACCTAAAATATTTTTAATTTGAGTACGAATATCGCCAACTGCAATACGATCTACGGTATCAAAAATAGTGATTTCACCATCTAACAAAGATGCTTGGTTTTGCGCAAAATATCCAACTTTGGCATTATGGCCTAATTCGCATTTTCCGTCAAAATCAATTTCGCCCATAATGGCTTTAATCATGGTTGATTTACCTTCACCGTTTTTACCAACAAAAGCAACTTTTTGTCCGCGTTCAATAACCATATTGGCGTTTTTAAATACCACATGATCGCCGTAGGTTTTAGATAATTCCTCTACAACTACCGGATATTGACCCGTTCTTGCCGCTGGCGGGAATTTTAAACGCAAGGCAGAATTATCAACTTCATCAACCTCAACCAAAACCAATTTTTCTAACATACGCACGCGCGATTGTACTTGTTCGGTTTTAGAAAACGTACCTTTAAAACGTTCTATAAACGCTTTGTTTTCGGCAATAAACTTTTGTTGCTCATCATATGCTTTTTGTTGATGCACGCGGCGGTCTTTACGCAGTTCTAAATAATCGGTATATTTTGCTTTATAATCGTAAATACGGCCCATGGTAACCTCAATAGTACGGTTGGTAATATTATCTACAAAGGCACGGTCGTGCGAAATAACCATTACTGCTTTTGCCGAATTGATTAAAAAATCTTCTAACCACTGAATCGATTCGATATCCATGTGGTTGGTTGGTTCATCTAATAAAATTAAATCGGGGTTTTGCAATAAAATTTTAGCTAATTCGATGCGCATACGCCATCCTCCAGAAAATTCTGAAGTTGGTCGGTTAAAATCAGCAGCTGTAAAACCTAAACCTTTTAATATTTTTTCTACCTCAGCTTCGTAATTAATTTCTTCAATCGAATAAAATTTTTCAGACAATTCCGACACGCGTTCAATCAACTTCATATAATCGTCGCTTTCGTAATCGGTACGCACGGTTAACTGTTCGTTTAAGGCTTCTATTTCATCGCGCATTTTAAAAATTGAGGCAAAAGCTTTAGATGTTTCTTCAAACACCGTACAATTATCTTCTGTTAATAAATGCTGTGGTAAATAAGCAATTACGGCATCTTTCGGAGCAGAAACTACGCCACGGCTTGGTTTATTTAAACCGGCAACAATTTTTAATAAGGTTGATTTTCCTGCGCCGTTTTTACCCATTAATGCAATTTTATCATTTTCATTAATAGCAAAAGTTACGTCGCTAAATAAAGTGGTTCCGCCAAATTCTACGGCTACATCGTTAACTGTAATCATCTAAAAAATAGGTGTATAATTTGGCGCAAATATAATTTAAAAAAAATAAACAATTTCTTTTTACAGACGCCATATTTTGTCCTTAGCAAGTGTTTTATTTGTACTATCAAAAACGCTGAAATTATGAAAAATGTAACTTTTAATGGACAATGCCCTGCTTGCGAATTACAAAACAATACGGTAACCATGCGTTATAATATTGCTAAAGAATTAGAATGTCCAACTTGTAACTTGCGTATTTATCCGGACGGAAAAAAGTTAGCGCTGATTCACCGCACCCGTGGTAAAAATAATTTTGCATTGATGCCAGCACCTAAATTTACTTCGCCTTTATATTATATTGGTGCTGATGTAACGTACGACAGCTATTCGGACGGTTCGGTTTTAATGTGCACCACCGATATGTTGCATTATATAGAAAACGAGGTACAACCTACGGCATATAAAAACTTACTAACCGAATTAATTACCAGTTACATTGCTGCTTTTTACCATGATCAGGATGTTGAATATTACTACATGATTAGCCATTTATTAAGTACAGATATTGGTCACGCTGTTTTTAACAACAACCATAAAAGCAACAAATACTTATTTCATTACTTGCATTTTGTTTTAACCTGCTACGCCGAAGATGCGTTTACTGACTTAGAAGATTTTGCCATGACCGGCCAAATTTTAGATTTGTACAACAAACATGTTACCCCATATTTGGATATAATTACCCACGATTTATTTTTACAAAAACAAGTTATGGAACAATTGATGCACGAACTTATTCAGCTTATTTACTCACCCACTCAGGTACTTAAAAAGTAAGTAAAAACCAGTTGTTTATACTAAAAATAAGATTGCTCGTTAATATAGGTAAGCCCTTTTTACCTGCTCTTTCCTTTTTAAAATAATAAAGCATGCAAAAAAAAATCAGTTGGATTATTATGTTGTTAACCCTGCAAATGGGTTATGCACAATTTGAAAGGTTAGAACAAGCAACAAACAACCAAGAACTTATTTCGCTATTCGACCAGGAAGTGAAAATGTTTGCTACAATAGTTGCTACATTTCAAAATACATCATTCCCGTCATCTAAAAAACCGACAGAACCTTTCACATTAAATTTTAATAAAGAAGCTTATCAGCAGCTTGTTAAAAATGAAACGGAATTAAACCCGAGTTTTTTTACCTTTATTAAAGAAGATAAGGTTGCTATTAGTTTACTTAAAGATCCGAATATAAAAACCTTCAACTTTAAAATAGATGCCGATATGTATCCTACAAAAGTTATTTATTTTGATGGAGAAACTGAAGTTGTAACAGATTCAACAAGGTTTGATAGATTTGATATTTTTTACCCAACTCAACAAAAAATGGTAGATAAGATTGAAGTTGCTTACCATTTTAATACGCCACAAAAAATAGACAGCTTGGTTATTCCTTTGCAAAAAAACAAAACCATTACCAGCCCAATTGGGTTTGTTAAGGTTATTTCTGATGCGCCAGAAGCTGTAACCTTACAAACCGACATAAATCCGAATGTTTTTATTAACATACAAGGTGCTGATGCAGCAGATAAAAGATACGCATGGGGTTTTAAAGGCCAAAGCAACGATACGTATCAGAATCAAGAAAAAAAATTAAATAAAGTAATTAAATCGGCGAATAGAATAAGTAAAAAGGCTGAGAAAAAAATGCATTTGCCATTTCATGATTTTAAGGCATACTTTTTTAAACAACTAAAAAAAACAGAAAAAAAGTTAGCTAAAAGCAATAAACAATCCGATTTAAACTATATAACATTAGCTTTTGGTACAACGCCTTTACAAAACATTATTGCTTATTATCCTACCGAGTATTATAAGGCAAACACCACAAAAACATTAAACAACAGTAATTTTGAATTTTTAATTACAAATAATGACAACCAATATAGCGTATATGATAGCGAAACAAACCTATTGCTAACCTTACCTAAAAACTACGATCCGGTACAGAATTATTTCTATAAAAATAACAGAACCTATTATTACTTAGATTTGATGCAAAAAAAACTCATTCCGCAAAACTACTCGCAAGTAAACGAACTAAACAACAAACTAAGTTTGGTTTGGTCTGACAATGATTTGTTGGTGGTTAACGAAACCAATACCCCTATTTTAAAAGCAAACGATTACATACAAGACACAAGTTTTAAAACTACCGTATTGTTTACTGACAAAAATCAATATATAGCTTGTGAGCAAATGGAAGAGCTTACTGAGTTAACAGATATAGAGATTACGCAGTACTTAAACAAAGGGTATTACAAGGCCGAAAAAAATGGTAAAATTGGTGTTTTAGATGCTTGCGGGCAAATTGTTATTCCTTTTGAATATGACAATGTTATTGAATTTAATGAAATTGCGAATCTGTTTCCGAGTGATCTTGTATTTGGTGTAAAACAAAATGATAAATGGGGCTACGTAAATGCAAAAAACGAAGTAGTTATTCCTTTTGAGTACGACGAAGCTAATACCTCTTTTTCGTACGGAATTGCGGTGGTTGGTTTAAATAATGAAGACGGTTCTCCAACCTCGTCAGGTTTAATAAACCTTGAAAACAAAAGGTTAACCCCATTTCAAAACAGTGGCTATTCTGCTTCTACATCAAACGGAAAACGCACCTACGGTTTAAATTATAAACAATACGACCATTTAGGTAATGAAGTAAAACAGTAACAACCGCATCCATATGTAAAAAATAAAAGAAAGCTTTACCTGTATTATAAAATAAAGTAACTTGCTGTAAAATATAAAAACATGCTTACGTTACAACAAAAAATAGATCAGGCCATTGTTAATGTTCCTGACTTTCCTACGGCTGGTATTCAGTATAAAGATATTACGCCTTTGTTTTTAAACCCAACTTTATCTCAAGAAATTATAGATGCATTTGTGGCACAAGCACAAGGCAAGGTAGATGTGGTTTGTGGTATAGAAAGTCGCGGTTTTTTATACGGTGTTCAAATTGCGCATCAGCTAAATGTACCTTTTGTATTAATACGCAAAGCAGGTAAATTACCACCGCCAACCCTTGCCGTTTCTTACGATTTAGAGTACGGATCGGCTACTATAGAACTAAACAAAAACTACATTCCTAAAGGAGCCCGTGTAATGATTCACGACGACATTTTAGCAACCGGAGGTACTGCAGCAGCAGCGGCTGAATTAATTACTCTTTGCGAAGCGCAAGTAGTTCAATTCTCGTTTATTGCAACCTTAGGTTTTTTAAACGGTAAAGAGAAACTAACACCTATTACCTCTAACATTATTAGTTTAACTACCTTTTAGGTTATTGTTTTAATAACCAACCCAAAAAACAAAACGTACTACCTATGGCTAAAAATAAAACCGAATATACCCAAGCAAGCGTGGCCGATTTTATTGCCGCACTACCTAACGAACAGCAAAAAAAAAAACAGTTTGGCGTTGGTTGAGCTGATGCAACAAGCCACGGGCGAAAAAGCCCAAATGTTTGGTCCTACTATTATTGGGTTTGGTTCGTACCAATACCAATACGCATCGGGGCACGGCGGTGTAGCACCTTTACTCGGCTTTTCGCCTCGTAAAGCAGCTTTATCTCTTTATGTATATTCGGGTACCCCGCAAGAAGATGTCTTGCTACAACAATTAGGTACCTTTAAAATGGGCAAAGCCTGTATGTATGTTAAAAAATTAAGCGACATTAATCTGACCATTTTACAACAAATCATGCAGCTTAGTTTGGCACATACCACTCAAGTTTATACCCGTTTATAATTTTTACCATGACAGCTGTACAAAACATTTCAGACTACATTGCGCAATTGGATGCCGAGCATCAAGCAGCCGCACAAAATTTACACAATTTTATACTGGCTCATGCCCCAGCACAAACCCAAGCAACCATAAGCTATAAAATACCCACCTACAAGTACAACGGCAACTTGTTGCATTTTGCATTTGCAAAAAAACACATTGGTTTGTACCCCGGGCCCGAAGCTATAGCACATTTTACAAACCAATTACACGCGTACAAACAAACCAAAGGCGCCATACAAATTCCGTACAACCAACCTTTTCCATTTTCTTTATTGGCCGATATACTGGCTTATAATATAGATTTATTAGCAGATAAAAAAGGGCCGAGCTGGCACAATTACAGAGCCAATTGGCAAGAAGCAAACGAAGTTATGGAACAAATTGTGGTACAACTACCGTTACAAAAAACTTTTAAATGGGGTACCGATGTGTACACCTTTCAGGATAAAAATGTGGTAGCTTGGGGTGGTTTTAAAAACTTTTTTGCCATTTGGTTTTACAACGGTGTGTTTTTAACCGACCCATTGCAGGTATTGGTAAATGCTAACGAGGCACAAACTAAAGCGTTACGCCAATGGCGCTTTACATCAGACCAAAAACTACCCGAAGCTGCTATTAAAAACTACATACAAGAAGCTATAGAAACGGTTAAACAAGGCAAAGTAGTAGCACCTGCAAAAACTGTTGCACCAACCCTAACGGGGTATTTGGCCGAACAAGTAAACCAAAACTCAGAACTTAAAAAAGCTTTTGATGCCCTTACACCAGGCAAACAAAATGAATATATAGCGTATATTGAAGAGGCCAAACAAGAAAAAACCAAAGCCAGCCGTTACACCAAAATTGTACCTTTAATATTGGCAGGGCAAGGCTTAAACGACAAGTATAAAAAATAAGCCCCATACAACACCAACACAACGTTTGGTGGGCAAAAAAATCCCCAACAACCAAAACTAATTGCGGTTGTTGGGGATTTTTTTATACTGTAACGTACCGCTAAAGGTACATATTACTTTACAAAATCTTTTCAAAAGCCATGCGCGCGCTCCCTCTAAAATAAACTTCGCCTACATACGTATAGCCTAACTTTTTAAACAAGGCCAACATTGGAGCATTGTCAAAATTGGTATCTACTTTAATACTTTTAATCCCTTTTTCGGTAGCAATACGTTCGGCTTGTTGCAGCATCCAAGTAGCTAATCCTTTTATTTTAGGGGTTTGTGTTACAGCCATACGGTGTATAACCAAATACGGTTGGTTTTGGGTTAACCAGCCGGTAGGTAAAGCCTCGTAAGCCGGTTCTGGTCGGGCCGATAGCACTTGGTAGGCAACAACCGTACCTTCGGTATTGGTAACCACATAGCCTTCGGCTTGGGCAATGTCGGTACGCACCACATCTAAATTGGGGTAGCCGTCTTGCCACTGCGTACTGCCCTCTTGTTTGCGTTTGGCAATGCCTTGTTGTAAAATAGCCCAAACGGCTTCGTCCTGATTGGGTTGTGCTAAAGTTAGGGTGTAATCTAAATGCATTATTTTAAGTTTTTTTACAATAAATTAACAATCAACACGTTAATACCTTGTATTTATTTTAGTTATAAGCCGAAAAGGTTTATTTTATTGGGAAACCCGTAATGCCTATTCGGCTTTTTTTTTTGTTTTACAAACGCAAGTTTGTTTTTTCTAACCCTTGTAAACCGGATAAAGAAAAAAATTAAAAAGTTAGTTTGTTTTAAAGGTTTATTAAATTCAGTCACGCTTCGATACCTTAAGTCGGAGCGTTTTTTACTACCAGCCGTTAGCACGTAGTAACAAGCTTAAATGTACTATTTTTTAACTAAAAGCTATACCCTAAACTTTTAAAAGTTTAGGCAGTAATATTAATCCAAATCCATAAAATTATGTCTATTAAATTTAATGTTGTAGAAAAACCGCAACCAGGAGTAGTAGGTGGCGGTGTAAAAAAATGGTATGCAAGCGTAAAAGCAGATGGTGAAGTATCTATCGATGAATTAACTAAAGAAATCGAAAAATTTTCGGCACTTTCAGAAGCCGATATCCGTGGCGTAATCATAGCGCTTGAAAACGTTATTGTAAACCAAATTGTAAACGGAAAAATTGTACGTTTAGACAAGTTAGGTAGTTTTTACCCAAGCCTATCGAGTGAGGGGGCAGCTACCGAAGCTGATTTTAACGCAAGTTTAATTAAAGCTGCAAAAATGAATTACCGACCAGGCACACGTATTGCCGATGCTTTAAAAACAGCTAAATTTCAAAAAAGAAAATAAATTAATTAAATCAAGCCTCTTGTTTAGCAACAAGAGGCTTCTAGTTTGTTTATAAGAAGCTTCTCATCGATTGACGAGAAGCTTCTCGTTTTACAAGTCGTAACTTCGGCTCCACTCAGCCATCAATTCAGCTCGGTAATTGAGCGGAGTCGAAATCGGAAAAGTTGAAATTACTTTCTTATTTATTCTCGCAATGTGTATCGTTCATACATTCTGCGAGTTTTTTTAATTCTTCGGGCATGTTATTCATCAAGGCTTTTTTCTTTTTTATCCCCCAATCTTACATATGTTTAGCCATATAAGTTCAAACAAAAATCCCTTTTACTTGGTAGTAAAAGGGATTTTTATAGGTTGTTATAAAGCAGCAACTTCTAAAATTTGATAGGTTGTTGTACCCTCGTTAGTAGGCCATTCTACCGTTTCGCCAACGGCTTTACCTACGGTAGCTAAACCAATATCAGATAGAATAGAGTAACGCTTTTTAGTAACCTTAGCACGCGCAGGGCCAACTAAAGCCAGTTCTAACTCCTCGTTAGCTGTAACGTTTTTTACTTTTACCTTACGGTCTACAGTTACCACGTTTTCTGGTAGTTCTTTACGTACTACTTGTGTAGCGTGGCGTAGGTTGTCGGTTAAAAGATCTTCTTGTTCTTTAGATACTTTTTTTCTTCTTACGTGATCTTTAATCAGGTCGTAAACCCCTGTTGTTAAAATCAATGGTGTTGACATAATGTGACATGGATTTAAGTTTTGCGGCAAGCAGCAGTACCAACTAAGTAGTGTGCCAGCTTAGCTAGCAAAACAGATTAATACTATTTTTGTTTTTATTTTATGTAAAAATGCCCTGTTTGAACGAAACAGGGATTATTGCATGAACACTTTGGCGTGTTTTAAAAAACTATCGTCGTGCAGGTAAGCTAATGATAACGCCAGCATTGCACGACCATAGGTTGCATTAAAGTAATGAAAGGTTATCATATTTATTTAAGTACTAGTTATACAAGTATACTAAAGTTTACTGAGTAAAGCAAATTTTAACCGGCACTTAACCTATGTAGCACGGTATTAAGAACAAGTTTAAAGGATATAAAAAAACAACGCCAACCCTAGTTCGGGTTGGCGTTGCTTATATATTGGGTTGTAAAAGGTTTACATGTTGCGGCGGTACTGCCCTCCTACCTCAAACAAGGCCGAAGTAATTTGCCCTAACGAGCAAACTTTGGTAGCCTCCATCAACACTTCAAAAATATTTTGATTGTTGATGGCTGCGTTTTGTAAAGCTTCTAAACTTTGTTCGGTTACAGCAGCATTACGGGCATTTAAACCTTCTTTGGTTTTAATTTGGAATTGTTTTTCCTCTTCTGTTGCACGAATAACTTCTGCCGGAACAACCGTTTTTGAACCTGTTGAACTTAAGAAGGTATTTACACCAATGATTGGAAAACGTCCGTCGTGTTTTAACGTTTCGTAATACAACGATTCTTCTTGAATTTTAGAACGTTGGTACATGGTTTCCATGGCACCTAAAACGCCACCACGTTCTGTAATTCTATCAAACTCGGCTAAAACAGCTTCTTCTACTAAATCGGTTAATTCTTCAATAATAAACGATCCTTGAATTGGGTTTTCGTTTTTCGCTAAACCTAATTCTTTGTTGATGATTAACTGAATAGCCATGGCTCTACGAACCGATTCTTCTGTTGGCGTAGTAATTGCCTCATCATATGCATTGGTATGCAACGAGTTACAGTTGTCGTAAATTGCATATAACGCTTGTAGCGTGGTACGAATATCGTTAAAATCAATTTCTTGTGCGTGTAACGAACGCCCAGATGTTTGAATGTGGTATTTTAACATTTGCGCACGCTCGTTAGCTCCGTATTTGTATTTAAGCGCTTTAGCCCAAATTTTACGTGCCACACGACCAATTACCGAATATTCAGGATCGATTCCGTTTGAGAAAAAGAACGATAAGTTTGGCCCAAATGCATTAATATCCATACCACGAGATAAGTAATATTCTACATAAGTAAATCCGTTAGCTAATGTAAAAGCCAATTGCGTAACCGGATTTGCTCCTGCCTCAGCAATATGATAGCCTGAAATAGAAACCGAATAGAAATTACGTACGTTATGGTTAATAAAATATTCTTGCACGTCGCCCATTAAACGTAAAGCAAATTCTGTTGAGAAAATACAGGTATTTTGCGCCTGATCTTCTTTTAAAATATCTGCCTGAACCGTTCCACGAACTTGTGCTAATGTATTTTTCTTAATTTCTGCATACACATCGGCTGGTAAAACCTCATCACCGGTTACGCCCAAAAGCATCAATCCTAAACCGTCATTTCCTTCTGGTAATTCTCCGTTATAACGCGGACGTTCGGCACCTTTCGCTTTGTAAATCGCTTCAATCTTAGCTTCTACCTCTGCTTCTAAACCGTTTTCTTTAATATATTTTTCACAATTCTGATCAATTGCAGCATTCATAAAGAAACCTAACAACATTGGTGCTGGCCCGTTAATAGTCATCGAAACCGATGTCATGGCATGCGATAAATCAAAACCTGAATACAGCTTTTTCGCATCATCTAAACAACAAATAGAAACTCCGGCATTACCAATTTTACCGTAAATATCTGGTCGATGTCCTGGGTCGTTTCCGTATAACGTTACCGAGTCAAAAGCAGTTGATAAACGTTTTGCTGGCATACCTTTAGAAACGTAGTGAAAACGGCGGTTGGTACGCTCTGGTCCACCTTCACCGGCAAACATACGCGTTGGATCTTCTCCTTCGCGTTTAAATGGATATAAACCTGATGTAAATGGGAATTCTCCCGGAACGTTTTCTTGTAAAACCCAACGTAAAATATCGCCCCAAGCTTCGTACTTTGGTAAAGCTATTTTAGGAATTTGTAAGTGCGATAACGATTCTGAATGCGTTTGAATTTTAATTTCTTTATCGCGTACTTTAAATGAATAAACTGGGTTTTTGTATTTATTTACCTTTTCGTCCCAACCGGTAATTACTTCCCAGTTGTACGGATCTAAATCGCGTTTTAACTTATCAAACTCAGCTAATAAAACTTTGGCTAATTCTGCATTGTTTGTACCTACCAACTCAATACCGTGTTGGGTTAAGGTTGGCGCTTGGCCCGTTAAAGTTTCTAGCGTTTTATAAAAACCGTATAATTTTTGAGCTACTTCTTTTTGTGCTATTCCTTTAGCATCGTACGCGGTTATTCTCTGCAATTTCAGATAAATAACGCGTACGCGATGGCGGAATAACAAAAATTTTCTCGCTCATTTCTTTAGTAATGGTAAAGTTCGATTTTAAATCGGCTCCTGTTTTTTCAACCACCTTGTCCATAATTGCTTTGTACAATTGGTTGGTGCCCGGATCGTTAAACTGCGAAGCAATAGTACCAAAAACCGGCATCGTTGCAGGATCTGCATCCCATAAATTATGGTTGCGTTGGTATTGTTTTTTTACGTCGCGCAAAGCATCAAGCGCTCCACGTTTATCAAACTTATTAATAGCTACAATGTCAGCAAAATCTAACATATCAATTTTTTCTAATTGCGTAGCTGCACCAAATTCAGGCGTCATAATATATAACGAAGCGTCTGAATGGTCTAAAATTTCGGTATCTGACTGACCAATACCCGAAGTTTCTAATATAATTAAATCGTAATGTGCCGCTTTTAAAACCTGAAGCGCTTCTTCTACATATTTAGATAAAGCCAAGTTAGATTGACGCGTTGCTAACGAACGCATATAAACGCGTGGGTTGTTGATTGAATTCATACGAATACGGTCGCCCAACAAAGCACCGCCCGTTTTCTTTTTCGATGGATCAACAGAAATTAATGCAATTGATTTTTCAGGGAAATCGATTAAAAAACGACGTACCAATTCATCTACCATTGATGATTTTCCTGCACCACCCGTTCCGGTAATTCCTAAAACTGGCGTCGACTTATCGGCAACTTTGTTGTAATCAAACAGTTTTAAAAAATCTTCTTCACGGTTTTCTGCTAATGAAATTAAGCGCGAAATAGTAGTTACATCTTTATCTGCTAATGATTGATAAACATCTTTTCCTTCAGGTAATTCTAAATCTGGCGTGGCATAATCCGATTTTTCTACCATATCGTTAATCATGCCTTGTAAGCCCATTTCTCGACCATCATCTGGCGAGTAAATGCGCGTAATACCATAATCCATTAGTTCTTTAATTTCTGATGGTAAAATTACACCGCCGCCGCCGCCAACAATACGAATATGTCCGGCACCTTTTTGGTTTAAAAGGTCGTACATGTATTTAAAATATTCGTTATGTCCGCCTTGGTACGATGTCATGGCAATGGCATTGGCATCTTCTTGAATAGCAGTATTTACAACATCTTCTACTGATTTATCGTGACCCAAATGAATGACTTCACAACCGGTAGTTTGAATAATACGGCGCATAATATTAATGGCTGCATCGTGTCCATCAAATAAAGCAGCGGCTGTTACAATACGTACTTTATTTTGTGGTTTATAAGGTTGAGCTTGTTTCATATGATTTGTTTGTTTTGTTTGTCAAATTATATGTAAATTAAATATTTATTTTTGTAGTTTCAAAGTATTCCAAAATTAAATATTCTGTATTGAAATAAACTTTTTATTAAATTTTTTATACAAATGTACAGATGAGTAAGGAACAAATAAAATATTTGACAAATTTACGGGCACTTGCAACGGTGCTTGTAATTGCTTTGCATGTTTGTGCAGATTACTTAGCTGATTTTCAGCAAGAAGCTTGGCAATGGGAATCTATGAACTTGTTAGACAGCGCAACACGTATTTGTATTGGTTTATTTTTTATGATAACCGGGGCTTTACTCATCAACAAAAATATTGATTTAAAAGCATTTTTAAAAACCCGATTTACACGCATTTTATTTCCGTTTTTGTTTTGGACCGGCGTTTACGTAGCATTTGTTTATTGCATATCCGATCAATCTTTACCTGACCTACTAAAACACAGCTTTTATTATGGCGCAGCGTACCATTTTTGGTACATTTATGTATTAATTGGTATTTACCTGTTTATACCCATAATCGCAGTTTTTGCAACCCAAGCACAATCTCAAAAATTAATTTACTTTTTTGTTATTTGGACAATTTGGCTACTAAATAACATGTACTTTTTTAGAGATTTTTTACCCAACATCAATTTAATATATTTTTCGGGCTATTTGGGTTACGTTGTTTTAGGTTATTATTTACATCGTACAACCTTCCGTCCAAAACTAAAAGTAGTACTTGCTTTTTTATTGGTAAGTTATGTCATAACTTTTTTAGGAACGGCTATTGCAAGCACAGAAAATGAGCAGTTAGAAACTATTTTTTATCAATATTTAGATGTAAATGTGGTAATTATGACCGCAGCAACTTTTATGTTATTTAAATATTGGGTAACCCAAACAACGGTTTGGATTGCAACTTTTAGCCGTTATAGCTTTGGCATCTTTTTCATTCATCCCATTTTTATTTGGTTTCTTAACCATTATTCGGTTTCCTTTTCAAACCTTTGGTTGGTAGATGCGTTGGTAAAAACTTGTTGCGTAAGCTTACTTAGCTTGGCGGCAATTTACTTATTAAACAAACTACCTAAAGGCAAATTGTATGTTGGATAAATGTAGTATTTTTGTGCAAAATTAAAATTCATGTCAAATTTGCCCGAAGCTTTTATTGCGTTTGAATCTGATGTTTCGGCCGTAGTCTTGCCACAAGCTTTTACCTTTCCTTTTCAATATGAACCGCATCAATTAAGTAAAATAGCTGCTGCAGAAACACAAACGTATTTAGAAAATTATACAACATTAAATCACAACTTTGGTTTAACCCCCGAACAATCGGGATTGGTTATTGGTAAAATGTTTGGCGTTTTAGTAGTTCAGGCACCCGACGGAACTTTAGGCTATTTACGCGCGTTTTCGGGAAAATTAGGTAATGAAAATCATCACATTGGTTTTGTACCACCTATTTTTGACATGTTAACCAAGCAAAGCTATTTTTTACAAGAAGAAGAAGTTTTAAATCGCATCAATAAAGAAATAGAAAGTTTATCTGATGCCGAAAACTACAAAGCTTTACAACAACAATTACAACAGGTTATAGCTGAAAAAGAAACAGCAATTGCGCAGAAAAAAGCGGAGTTAAAATGCGAAAAAAACACGCGAAAAACAATTCGAGAAACACAACGGAAACTTTTATCTGCTGCTGCATTTGAAATTTTAGAACAAGATTTAATTAAACAATCGTTGCGTGATAAGCACGAACTAAAAGTTTTAACCGAAAAGTTAGAAAACCAACAGCAGCAACTTGAAACCGAATTAGCCGAAATGAATCAGGCGATTGATGCACTAAAAAATGAGCGTAAAGAAAAATCGAACGCGTTGCAAGATTATTTGTTTCATCAATATCAATTTTTAAATCAAGCACAAGAAACAAAAAATTTACTGGACATTTTTAAAAACACCGTTTTTGGACGTCCGCCAGCTGCAGCCGGCGATTGTGCTGCGCCTAAATTGTTACAATATGCATTTCAGTATCATTTAAAACCCATTTGCATGGCTGAATTTTGGTGGGGCGCATCGCCCAAATCTGAAATCAGAAAGCACAAACAATTTTATCCGGCGTGTACCGGTAAGTGTGAACCCATTTTAGGACATATGCTACAAGGCATTGAAACCGATAAAAATCCGTTACTTGTTAATTGGGCAGTTGATTTAGATTATAAAATTGTTTATCAGGATGAAGATGTTGTGGTGGTAAACAAACCAGCCGAAATGCTTTCGGTGCCGGGCATTAATATTCAAGATTCGGTTTATACCCGCATCAAAAAGCAATTTCCGTTAGCAGACGGCCCTTTACTTGTTCACCGTTTAGATATGAGTACTTCGGGTTTGTTACTAATTGCTTTAAATAAAAAAGCACATAAATTTTTACAAGCACAATTTATAAAGCATACCATAACCAAACGATACGAAGCGCTATTAAACGGAGTTGTTGAACAACAGGAAGGTTATATTGACATTCCTTTACGAGGTGATTTAGACGACCGACCAAGACAAATTGTTTGTTACAACCATGGTAAAGCTGCCAGAACACAATTTAAGGTAATTGAAACCACGCAAAATACCACACGAATTCACTTTTGGCCCATTACCGGACGTACGCATCAATTGCGTGTGCACGCCTCGCATCATTTGGGTTTAAATTGCCCCATTTTTGGCGATGATTTGTACGGCAGTAAAAGCAATCGTTTGCATTTACATGCTGCTTATTTAAAATTTGTACATCCAACAACCAAGCAAAATATAGAAATTACGTCTGATCCTGATTTTTAATTCATTTTTTAAAAGAATTAAAAAAATACCCCTATATTATGTTTTTAATATTATTTATCTTTGTGTAATACTTTATTTTTAAAAATATGCAACATATAATAAATCGTTTTATTAGTTACGTGACGGTTGATACCGAATCGGATCCAGAATCTACAACAACACCAAGTACAGCTAAACAATGGGATTTAGCCAATAAATTGGTTGAAGAATTAAAAGCTATTGGTTTGCAAGATGTAAGCATTGATGACAAAGCATACATTCAGGCAACATTACCAAGCAATGTGGAACATGAAGTTCCGGCTATTGGTTTTGTATCACATTTTGATACATCACCAGATTTTTCTGGCGCAAACGTAAAACCACAAATTGTAACCAATTATGATGGTGGAGATATTGTTTTAAATAAAGATTTAAACATTATTTTATCGCCTAAATATTTTGACGATTTAAAACAATATAAAGGCCAAACGTTAATTACTACTGACGGAACAACTTTATTAGGTGCTGATGATAAAGCAGGTATTACAGAAATTGTAACGGCTATGGAATATTTAATTCAGCATCCAGAAATTAAGCACGGAACTATTAAAGTTGGATTTACACCGGATGAAGAAATTGGTCGTGGCGCTGACTTTTTTGATGTTGAAAAATTTGGTTGTGAATGGGCTTATACCATGGACGGAAGCCAAATTGGTGAGTTAGAATATGAAAACTTTAACGCAGCTGGTGTTAAATTAACTTTTAAAGGTAAATCGGTTCACCCGGGTTATGCAAAAGGCAAAATGATTAACTCAATGCTTTTAGCAAATAAATTTATCTCTAAATTACCTAAAGATGAAGTGCCAGAAAAAACATCAGGTTATGAAGGTTTCTTTCATGTAAACGACATTCAAGGTTCGTTAGAAGAAACACATGTACAACTTATTATTCGTGATCATAACCTTAAAAAGTTTGAAAAACGTAAAAAGTTTGTAGAAGAAGTAGTAAAAAAAATGAACAAAAAATACGCACGTAAATTTGGCGAAGATATTGTTGATTTAAAAATTACTGACCAGTACTACAACATGAAAGAAAAGGTAAAGCCGGTAATGTTTATTGTTGATATTGCAGAACAAGCAATGAAAGAATTAGATATTAAACCGCTTATTAAACCTATTCGTGGTGGTACAGACGGTTCTCGTTTATCATACATGGGTTTACCTTGTCCTAACATTTTTGCGGGTGGACATAACTTTCACGGAAAATACGAATATGTACCGGTTGAAAGCATGGTAAAAGCTACTGAGGTTATTGTAAAGATTGCTGAAATTACAGCAGAACGTTACAAAAAATAAGAAAAAAAAAAGCTCAACTTAAAGTTGAGCTTTTTTATTATGCTTTTTTATCTTCTCTTAAACGCATTGAAAGTTCTAAAGAAATTGCTGCTTTTTCAAACAAAAGCTTACCAGCCATTGTTTCTAAAACAATTGTTTTCTCGTTTATTTCATGAACTTTACCATGAATTCCTGCTTTTGTAATTACACGATCTCCTACTTTTAAAGCGCTTTCAAAAGCTTTTTCTTTTTTCGCCTTTTGTTGTTGTGGTCTAATCATCATAAAATAGATGATTACTAACATAAAAATAAAAGGTAAAAAACTTTGAATTGATT
Source organism: Flavobacterium agricola (assembly GCF_025919725.1). NCBI lineage: Bacteria > Pseudomonadati > Bacteroidota > Flavobacteriia > Flavobacteriales > Flavobacteriaceae > Flavobacterium > Flavobacterium agricola. The sequence continues at coordinate 1,454,629 of NZ_CP081495.1, forward strand.
CCATATATAAAATTATTGTGTTAGAACTTGAGCTTTAACTAAAAACATTTCTTTACCAATAGCAGTGTTTGTAGCTAAAGTAACTGTTTTTTGCTGTAATCCTGGTTTTCCTGCAGAATCAAAAGTTACATTCATAGTATAAGATTCACCCGGTTTAATTGGTTGGTTTGGTACTTCTGGTACAGTACAACCACAACTTCCTTGTGCTGCGTAAATTACTAAATCTGTTTTACCTGTGTTTGTAATTTCGATTGCACCTTGACCAATTTGTCCCATAGTTAAGTTACCAATATCTAAAACTTCTTTATCAAAAGAGATTACAGGTAAATCTTCTACGTTAATTGCTGGTGCTTGTGTTGTTGCATTGTTTTCTACAAACTTATCTGTTGCCGTTTCTTTACAAGAAACTACAGTTAATGCTAAAACTGCATAAATTCCTAAAATTTTTTTCATAAAAAATTACATTAATCCGCGTCCGGTTTTAATTAAACGTTTATCATTGGTATAATCTTTAACAAGATTATCTAATATTCCGTTGATAAAAATACTACTTTTTTTAGTAGAATACTCCTTAGCAAGCTCTAAAAATTCGTTTATTGTAACTTTTACTGGTATTGAAGGGAATTTTAATAGTTCGCAAATGGCCATTTTTAAAATAATAGCATCTAAATCGGCAATACGATCTGCATCCCAATTGTTTGTTTTGTTTGCGAATTCTTTTTCTAGTTCGTTGTTATTTAAAACCGTTTTTCTAAACAAGGTTCTAGCATATTCTTTATCTTCTAAATCTTTATACAATTTTGGTACGTAAAAAGATTTTTCTTGATTTTTAATATTTTTTAATTGTTTTAAAATTAATGTATTTACAATTGGCAAATCATCAACCCAAGTAAGTTTAGCTTCTTCAACAAATTCATACAACTTATCGTTTGATGCAATAAGTTCTGTAAACATTTGTTCTACAAAAAGTTTATCATCTTCAAAGCTACGCGTTGCATTGTTCATGTATTGAGCGTACAATTCGGATGCTTTAATGTCTTTTAACAAAGCTAAAATAAAATCGTTTTTTAATTGAAATGTTTTTATTTTACGTGCTTCTAAAGCGTTGTTTAAACTTTCGTTATCGGTTAACAAAGTTAAAACGGCATTGTTAATAAATTTTGTATTGGGATTGCGTTCTTCTGGAGTTGCAAGATGTTTTTTGCGTAATAATTCTAAATGATTGGTTTCATTCTTCTTTAATTCTGCAAAAATAGACATAATTGTTAAGTACAAATCTTGTATATTTTCTAGCGAGGCAAGTAAAAATTTTTCTTGAGATTCAAGATTATCGTTTCCACTTTTTTGCATAGCATAAATCGCTTGCATTACTTTAATTCGGATATGTCTTCTGTTTAACATCTTGTATAAGAACTTTAATAATTTAAGAAAGCGGAATTCATACTGAAAACCGCTTTGCAAAGTTATATCAAAAAAATTATATTTTGTTATTTTAATTCTTGTTTTTTTGCATCAATTCGCTTTTGTGCCATGTTAAAAGCTGCGGCGTGCGAAGTGATGTTATTTTGGTCGGCAAAATGTAAGGTTTGCAAAGTTGTATTGTAAATATTTTCTGTACGTTTCATGGCTTCATCTAATTTATAACCAACAATTTCACCATAAACAGAAATAATTCCGCCGGCATTAATTAAAAAATCGGGTGCATAAACAATACCACGATCGCGTAAAATTAAGCCGTGCTTTTGTTCATTTTGTAATTGATTGTTAGCGGCACCCGCAATGGCTTTTGCTTTTATTTGATATACGGTTTCGTCATTAATAGTTGCTCCTAAAGCACAAGGCGAATAAATATCAACATCGGCCGTATAAACATCACCGGTATAAATTTGTACACCGTAACGTTTGGCAACTTCTTCTAGCTTATCTTTAAAAATATCGGTAACGTAAACCACCGCATTTTCTTTCACTAAATAGCTTACCACGGTTTCGCCAACATTACCAACGCCCTGAACCAAAACTTTTTTTCCTTCTAAATTATCAGTTCCAAAGGCATGCTTGGCTGCCGCTTTAATTCCCATATAAACACCAAAACCTGTTATTGGAGAAGGATTTCCGGATCCGCCCATTTCGACCGAAATTCCGGTAACATGATTGGTTTGGGTATGAATCAGATCCATATCGGCCGTTGTTGTTCCAACATCTTCAGCTGTAATGTATTTTCCACTTAATGAATTTACGTATTGTCCAAATTTTTTAATTAACTCGGGCGATTTGTCGGTTTTTGCATCCCCAATAATTACTGCCTTACCGCCGCCTAAATTTAATCCTGAAATTGCTGATTTATAGGTCATTCCGCGTGACAAACGTAAAACATCGTTTAAAGCTTCCCATTCGTTGGCGTAATTCCACATTCGGGTACCGCCCAAAGCAGGCCCTAAAACTGTGTTATGAACGCCAATTATTGCTTTTAAACCAGTATCTTTGTCGTAACAAAACACCACTTGTTCGTGATTGTCAAAAGATTGTTGCCCAAAAACAGGATCTATTTTATGTAGTTCGTTTGCTGGTATTAAATCTGAGTTCATAATTTATTGTTTTTAGTAGTTTATCTCTTAAATTTACAAAAAAAATATTTGATGATCATGAACTTAATTCGTTTATTTTTGTTTTACCAGTTGTAAAGCAATACGTTACAAATCATCTTTTTTTAGTTTACACAACCATAATGAAAGAACTTAAGCACTTAAATAAATACTTTTACAAATATAAATTTCACTTTTTAGGCGGAATTTTAATTACCATTATTGCACAAATCATTACCTTATATGCACCAAAATTAATTGGTGAATCTATTAATGTATTAGAAAATGTGAACGAAAGTGCACAAGCTAAAATTGATGCTATTAGCTTAAACATTTTTTGGGTAATTGTTACCACATTAATTGCTGGTTTTTTTACATTTTTAATGCGACAAAGTTTAATTGTTATGTCGCGCCATATTGAGTACGATTTAAAAAACGAAATATTTACTAAGTACGAACAGTTAAGTCAAGAATTTTATAAAAACAATAGAATTGGCGATTTAATGAATCGTATTAGTGAGGATGTTGGTAAGGTAAGACAATATACAGGACCGGCAGTAATGTACACCATAAATACCTTTATTCGATTTGCAGTAGTTTTGGTTCAAATGTATATTATATCGCCCAAACTTACTTTTTACACGCTAATCCCGTTGCCGTTATTAAGTTATTTTATATACAAAGTAAGTACAGAAATTAACATTCGTAGCGGTGCGTTTCAGGCTAATTTATCCACTTTATCATCATTCACACAAGAAACGTTTAGCGGAATTCATGTAGTAAAAGCAAACGGAATTGAGCAACGTAAGTTTGACGAGGTTAAAGAACTTTCTAAACAAAGTAAAGAGAAAAACTTAAGTTTAGTTAAAGTAAATGCCTTATTTGGCCCGTTAATGATTTTGCTTATCGGTTTAAGTAATTTAATTGTGATTTACATTGGGGGTAAAATGTACATTCAAGGTACCATTGCAGATATTGGTATTATAGCTCAATTTATTTTATACATTAATATGTTAATTTGGCCGGTTGCTTCGTTAGGTTGGGTTTCTACCATGATTAAAGAAGCAGAAGCTTCGCAACAGCGTATTAATGAATTTTTAAAAGTTGAACCAACCATAAAAAATACAGTAACAGCTACCAAACCCATTCAAGGTGCTATTACATTTAACAACGTAACATTTACTTATCCAGATACGGGCATTACGGCGTTAAAAAATGTTTCGTTTCATGTAAATCCTGGTGAAACCTTAGCTATTTTAGGAAATACTGGTTCAGGGAAATCAACTATTTTGAATTTAATTTCAAGATTATACGATACCAATTCTGGCGAAGTTTTAATAGACGGAATTGCAACGCCCAATCATAATCTTTATAACTTACGCTATAATGTTGCTGTAGTTCCGCAAGATGCATTTTTATTTTCTGATACCATTGCTAACAATATTAAGTTCGGAAAAAAAGATGCTACGCAAGAAGAAATAGAAAATGCAGCAAAAACTGCACACGTACATCATAACATTATAGATTTTAAAAAAGGCTATAAAACCATTTTAGGAGAACGTGGAATTTCTTTATCGGGTGGGCAAAAACAACGTATTTCTATTGCACGTGCTATAATTAAAGATGTTCCTATTTTATTATTTGACGATTGCCTTTCTGCAGTGGATGTAGAAACCGAAGAAGCAATTTTAAAAAATTTAAAACAATCTACCCAAAATAAAACAGCAATTATTGTTACCCACAGAATTTCTGCTGCATTTAACGCAGATAAAATTATTGTTTTAGATGATTATCAGGTTGCCGAATCGGGCACGCACGACGAACTTATAGCTTTAAATGGCTATTATAAAAATCTTTTTGAGAAGCAAATTCATAATAAAAAGTAAAAAATTAACTTGTTTTTGTAAGTTTTTCTGTTCATATTTGAAATACAAATCTAACCAATACGACAAATTATGATGGAAAATGAGATGCATGAAAAAGAAGAAATTTTCTCAAAAGTTTTAAGAGCGGGCCGCCGTACTTACTTTTTTGATGTTAGATCTACAAAAGCTCGCGATTATTATATTACCATTACTGAAAGTAAAAAAACAATAGAAGAAGACGGAAGTTTATTTTTTAAAAAACACAAAATATATTTATATAAAGAAGATTTTGAAGCTTTCACTGCCCTACTAAACGAAATGACCGATTATGTACTAGAAAACAAAGGTGCTGAAGTTATTTCAGAAAGACATCAAAAAGATTTTAAGAAAAACTTTATGTCAGAAAAAGAAAGTGCTGTAATTCATGAATTATCAAGTATTACTTTCGAAAATATTTAATAAAACTACTATAAAATTATAAATTCTTGCCGTATCTTTAATTAAAAAATATGGCAAGAACTTCTTCAAATATGCTTGCGCTGCAAACAACCGCGCCAAACTTTAAGCTGCCAGATACCAATTCCAATCATTCTTATTCTTTTAACCAAGTTAAAGGAGAAAAAGGCACTTTAATCATATTTATTTGCAACCATTGCCCGTATGTATTATTAGTAATTGACGAAATTGTTCGCATTGCGAACGATTATCGCGTGCAAGGCATTGGCATAGCAACCATTTCGAGCAACGATGTAAAAGCCTATCCGCAAGATCACCCTAAACTAATGACCGAATTTGCTTTTCATCATAAAATGGACTTTCCTTATTTATACGATGCAACCCAACAAACAGCCAAAGATTACGATGCTGCATGCACCCCAGATTTTTACTTGTTTGACGAGCGTGACAAATTGGTTTACAGAGGTCAACTTGACGATGCCCGCCCACAAAATGGCATCCCAGTAAGCGGTTCAGATTTACGAAATGCAATTGATGCCCTACTGTATAACAGACAAATAAACCCAATACAAAAACCAAGTTTAGGATGTGGCATAAAATGGTTGTAATTTTGATTGGCTATTAAAAAGATTATTATAAATTTGTCACGGTAATGAGTAGGTCATTTTTATAGTATTATGAATTGAAACACTATAATTTTAACTAATCATCAAAAAATTTTCTAACAAACTTTTAAACTCAAAAAAATAGAAATTTCTTAAACCTAAATTATGTCAAACAAAAAAGTTTCATTAGTTGCAAGGCAAGTTATTTGGATAATAACATTAGGGTTTTTAATTGGCACCTTATATCTTGTTATTAAACACCACGCGCACTGGTTATTTTTAACGGGCCCATTGCTGATTTTTGCAGTTGTTGTTTACGATACTTTTCAAACACATCACTCAATTACGAAAAATTACCCTTTAGTAGGGCGTTTTAGATATTTATTCGAATCATTCAGACCAGAATTTAGACAATACTTTTTTGAAGGTGAATTAGATGGTAAACCATTTAACCGCCGTCAACGTTCTATTGTATATCAAAGAGCGAAAAACGAAAAACAAACCATCTCATTTGGTATGCAAGACGATCCGAATCGTGTAGGTTACGAATGGGCAGCGCATTCTGTTTATCCAAAACATGCAGATTCTAAAACTTTCCGCACCTTAGTTGGTGGTAAAGATTGTACAAAACCTTACTCGGCTAGTATTTTTAATATTAGTGCAATGAGTTATGGTGCCTTAAGTAAAACGGCAATTATGTCATTAAACAAAGGTGCTGCATTAGGCGGTTTTGCTCACAACTCAGGAGAAGGTGGAATTTCTGATTACCACAGAAAAGGTGGTGATTTAATATGGCAAATTGGTACTGGGTATTTTGGTTGTAGAGATGAAAAAGGTCATTTCTCACCAGAATTATTCGAAGAAAGAGCGAAATGGGATGAAGTTAAAATGATTGAACTTAAATTATCTCAAGGTGCTAAACCAGGTCACGGAGGTTTATTACCTGCTGAAAAAAACACCCCAGAAGTTGCAAAAATCAGAACAATTAAACCAGGAATTGCAGTGCATTCACCATCATCGCACACTGCGTTTTCTGATGCAAAAGGTTTAATTCAATTCATTAAAAAATTAAGAGATTTATCAGGTGGTAAACCGGTAGGTTTTAAAATATGTATTGGTAAAGAAAGTGAATTTGTGGACATTGTAAAAGCCATGAAAGAAGCTGACATTTATCCAGATTTTATTACCGTTGACGGTGCCGAAGGTGGTACAGGAGCAGCTCCTTTAGAATTTATTGATTACATGGGAATGGCATTGGCTGATGCTTTGGTTTTTGTTAATTCTACTTTACAAGAATTCGGAATTAGAGAACAAATTAAAGTATTTGCAGCAGGTAAAGTAATTTCTGCTTTTGATTTAGCTAAAGCTTTATCATTGGGTGCAGATGCATGTTATTCAGCACGCGGAATGATGTTTGCCTTAGGTTGTATTCAAGCCTTACAATGTGATAGCGGAAAATGTCCCGTAGGTATTGCAACGCAAGACAAACAATTGTACAAAGCATTAGATATTACTGATAAGCAAGTACGTGTAGCTAATTTCCATAAAAACACATTAAAAGCTTTAGCAGAATTTATCGGAGCTTGTGGATTTGAATCGCACGAACAAATTACACCAGATGTTTTTTATAGAAAAAATGATAAAGGTAGAAACGAAAGTTTTGCACACATTTACTATAAAAACAACACCAATACGAAAAAAAATATTGTAGGTGATGCTTTTTTAAACATCTAATAAAAAGCCCAGAATGAATCTGGGCTTTTTATTTATTTTTGATTTTAAAATCAAAAGTCTGTATTTAAAATGTTTTTAAATACAGACTTTTTTTAATATTTAACACTACTAATTATTAAATATACATCCCGTAAGAAAAATTTTATTATTTTTATACGATAGAAGAGCAAATCACTATAAAATTATCAGAATACAAATTAAATACAGATTAGGAACATGGCAGTAAAAATTATAGGAACCGGATCATACATTCCAGAAGTAATTGTTACCAATAAAGAATTTGCACAACATGTGTTTTTGCAAGAAAATGGCAATAACATAGCAATGGATAACGAAACCATAGCACGTAAATTTAAAGCAATTACCGGAATTGATGAACGTAGATATGCAGCAAATGACCAAAACACATCTGACCTTGCTTTTTATGCAGCCGAAACTGCAATTGCAGATTCAGGAATTGATCCCGAAACTTTAGATTATATTATTGTAGCACACAACTTTGGTGATGTGCAACATAAAAAAATTCAATCAGATACTGTGCCAAGCATTGCTGCACGAGTTAAACATAAGCTACAAATCAAAAATCCTAGATGTGTGGCCTATGATTTACTTTTTGGATGTCCTGGCTGGGTTGAAGGCATGATTCAAGCAAATGCATTTATTAATGCCGGCATTGCGAAGCGATGTTTAATAATTGGTGCCGAAACCTTATCTCGTGTGGTGGATATGCACGATCGTGATAGTATGATTTATGCTGACGGATCTGGAGCGGTTGTAATAGATAACCTACCAGACGAAAAAGGCGGTATTTTAAGCCATAATTCTGCTTCTTTTACCTATGAGGAAGCTAACTTTTTATTTTTTGGTAAATCGTACAATACTGATCATTGTGAATCTACTCGCTATATCAAAATGTTTGGACGTAAAATTTACGAATTTGCATTAACAAATGTTCCAATTGCTATGAAGGAATGTTTTGACAAAAGCGGGCACGATATAAAAGATTTAAAAAAGATCATCATTCATCAAGCCAATGAAAAAATGGACGAAGCTATTGTACAACGCTTTTATGAATTGTACAACACAACAATGCCAGAACTTATAATGCCAATGAGCATCCAGTTCTTAGGAAATAGCTCGGTAGCAACCATTCCTACTTTGTTTGATTTAATATTAAAAAACCAGAAAGAAGAACATAATTTCACCAAAGGTGATGTAATTCTTTTTGCAAGCGTTGGTGCCGGAATGAATGTCAATGCGATAACCTATCAAATATAGATCCATAAAAAAACCCAATCTAAATAGATTGGGTTTTTTATATATAAGTAAGATAAATTATTAAACGATTGTTATTTTACTTTATTTACAACTGCTGCGAAAGCTTCAGGGTGGTTCATAGCTAAATCAGCTAAAACCTTACGGTTTAAATCGATGTTATTCGCTTTAACTTTACCCATGAATTGAGAATAAGACATTCCGTGTAAACGTGCACCAGCGTTAATACGCATAATCCATAATGAACGGAAATTTCTTTTCTTTTGTTTTCTATCGCGGTAAGCATATTGTAATGCTTTTTCAACAGCGTTTTTAGCAACTGTCCAAACGTTTTTACGTCTTCCAAAGTAACCTTTGGCAAGTTTTAATACTTTTTTTCTTCTTGCTCTTGAAGCAACTTTATTTACTGATCTTGGCATAATTTTAATGTTTTTGTAGTAAGGCGCTTTTCAGACTTATATTCTAAGAAAGTAGAAAGCCCACTCCAGGGTTATTTTAATTTATTTAACCGAACAATAATTCGTTTAGATTAAACGTAATTGTTGTTTAACGCTTTTCTCGTCAGATTGGTGAACCAATCCAGAGTGAGTTAAAGCTAATTTACGCTTTTTAGATTTTTTTGTTAAAATGTGACTTTTAAAAGCGTGTTTTCTTTTGATCTTTCCAGAGCCAGTAACTTGAAAGCGTTTCTTAGCACTAGATTTAGTTTTCATTTTAGGCATCTTGTTCCTAGGTATTTAGATTATCTTACTTATCTATTTTTTTTCCGCAAGCGGTTTATTTTTTCTTTTTAGGGGCAATGTACATAATCATACGTTTCCCTTCTAAAACAGGCATAGCTTCTACTTTTCCAAACTCTTCCAAATCCTGAGCTAATTTTAATAATAAAATTTGCCCTTGTTCTTTAAAAATAATAGAACGCCCTTTAAAGAAAACAAATGCTTTTAATTTAGCACCATCCTTTAAAAATTTCTCTGCATTCTTTCTTTTAAATTCGTAGTCGTGCTCGTCTGTCTGAGGTCCAAAACGGATTTCTTTTACTACAATTTGAGTAGATTTTGCTTTAAGCATTTTATCTCTCTTCTTTGCTTCGTATAAAAATTTTCCGTAGTCAGCGATTTTACAAACCGGTGGTACTGCGTTAGGCGAAATTTCAACTAAATCCAGCCCTTGCTCCTCAGCCATTTGTAATGCTTGAGAAGTTTTGTACACTCCTGGTTCAACATTATCACCAACTAATCTAACTTCAGGAACGCGAATAGCTTGATTCGTTTTGTGTAGTTCCTTTTTTTCTTCACGAGGTCTCCCTCCATTGTTTCTGATTGCTATGGCTATAAAAATTTAAATTAAACGTATTTAAAATTGCTTTAAAGACTTATTTACTTCATCGTTAATTAAAGCTGCAAAAGCTTCAACTGTCATCGTTTCATTGGTCTTACCAGCATCTCCGTGTTTTCTAACAGAAATGGTATTATTTTTCTCTTCTTCTTCACCTAAAATAAGCATATATGGTATTTTGCTTACTTCAGCTTCACGAATTTTTTTACCTATCGTTTCGTTTCTGTTATCAACTACGGCGCGAATTTCGTGATTTTCTAGCAAATTTAAAACTTTTTTAGCATAATTTTCATATTTCTCACTTAAAGATAATATGGCAACTTGCTCAGGCATTAACCAAAGTGGGAAATTTCCTGCTGTATTTTCTAATAAAATTGCTATAAAACGTTCCATTGATCCGAACGGTGCACGGTGAATCATTACCGGACGGTGCAATTGGTTATCGGCACCTTTGTACGACAAATCAAAACGCTCTGGTAAATTGTAATCTACCTGAATAGTTCCTAATTGCCAGCTACGTCCTAAAGCATCTTTAACCATAAAGTCTAATTTAGGACCGTAAAAAGCAGCTTCACCAGATTCAATTACATAATTCAATCCTTTATCTTTGGCTGCATTTATAATTGCTTGTTCTGCTTTTTCCCAGTTTTCAACTGATCCGATATATTTATCTGGATTAGATAAATCTCGAACAGAAACCTGAGCCGTAAAATTATCAAATCCTAATGATCCAAATACATAAAGTACTAAATCAATAACATTTTTAAATTCAGCATCTAATTGTTCTGGCGTACAGAAAATGTGTGCATCGTCTTGAGTAAAACCACGAACACGTGTTAACCCATGTAATTCACCTGATTGTTCGTAACGGTAAACCGTTCCGAATTCTGCATAACGCTTAGGTAAATCTTTGTACGACCATGGTTTTGCGTTATAAATTTCACAGTGATGTGGGCAGTTCATTGGTTTTAATAAAAATTCCTCCCCTTCTGCTGGTGTGTGAATTGGCTGAAACGAATCAGCACCATATTTTGCATAATGCCCTGAAGTTACATACAATTCTTTACTACCAATATGTGGCGTAACTACTTGCTCGTAACCTGCTTTTTTCTGAGCTTTACGTAAAAATTGCTCCAAACGGTCGCGTAATGCAGCACCTTTTGGCAACCATAAAGGTAAACCTTGCCCTACTTTTTGTGAAAAGTGAAACAATTCTAATTCTTTACCTAATTTACGGTGATCGCGACGTTTTGCCTCTTCTAATAATTCTAAATACTCGGTTAATTCTTTTTGTTTCGGGAACGAAATACCATAAACACGTGTTAATTGTTTATTTTTTTCGTCACCACGCCAATAAGCACCCGCAATATTTAAAATTTTAACCGCTTTAATAATTCCGGTATTTGGAATGTGCCCGCCACGACATAAATCTGTAAACGTTGCGTGGTCACAAAATGTTATAGTACCGTCTTCTAAATTGGTAATTAATTCCGTTTTATACGGATTATCTTTATATAATTCTAAAGCTTCTGCTTTAGTTGCAGAACGCATTACAAAATCATGTTTTTCTTTAGAAATTTCTAATACGCGATCTTCGATTTTTTTAAAATCAGCATCAGAAATTTTATCTTCTCCAAAATCAATATCATAATAAAACCCATTATCAATAGCAGGTCCGATAGTTAATTTTGCGTTTGGAAAAAGCTCTTGAATTGCTTGTGCCATAACGTGAGAAGTTGAATGCCAAAATGCTTTTTTACCATTTACGTCATTCCATGTATATAAAATAAGAGCACCGTCCGTGGTTAATTCGGTGGTTGTTTCCACAGTTGTACCATTAAAAGATGCAGAAATAACGTTTCTAGCCAATCCTTCACTGATGCTCTTGGCAACTTCCATAGGAGTAATTCCAGAAGCAAACTCCTTAACCGAACCATCCGGCAATGTAATCTTGATCATAATTGTATATTAATAATATGCAAATATAGTTGATTATAAAAAATAAAGCTATAAACATTGGTTTAAAATTTTCTGAAGAAAACCAAAAACTAAAAAAAATAACATTTAAAACGCAGAATAACGTAGCTTTGTAAAAAATATATTGATTTTTAATAGCAAAGCAAACACATGCATCCAAGAAATAAAAACATTCAGGATTATAATTTAGACAAATTAGTTCAGGTTGTTCCTGAACTTAGTAAACATATTATTACAAGTAAAACAGGAAAACCAACGGTTGCTTTTGCAAACCCCGACGCTGTACGTTTGTTAAACAAGGCGCTGTTGTTACACGATTACCAATTAGAATTTTGGACCATTGCTAAAACAAATTTATGCCCTCCGGTACCAGGCAGAGCAGATTACATACATTATGTTGCAGATGTTTTGGCTGAAAATAGCGGAGAAATTCCGACCGGAAAACGCGTGAAAATTTTAGATATTGGAACCGGAGCAAGTTTAATTTACCCGATTATTGGGGTAACAACTTATAATTGGGAATTTGTTTGCAGCGAGGTAGATAAAGCATCTATTACCAATGTAAACATGATTATAGAACGTAATAAGATTTTAAAACAAAACGTAACCGTTAGGTTGCAAGATAACAAACGTAATATTTTAAAGGGCGTGCTTTTACCAGGTGAATATTACGATTTTGTAATTTGTAATCCGCCATTTTATAAATCTAAAGAAGAAGCAACATTTCAGAACAACAAAAAATCTACCAACTTAGGGCTTAAAACCAACGGAAAAGCAACACCAAACTTTTCGGGGCAAAACAACGAGTTGTGGTACGAAGGCGGAGAAAAAGCTTTTATTACCAATATGATTTATGAAAGCGTACATTTTAAAGGACAATCCTTATGGTTTTCTTCTTTAGTTTCTAACAAAGATTCTTTAAAAACATTAAACATTCATTTAAAGAAAGTAAACGTAAAAGAATCGCGTATCATAGAAATGAAACAAGGCAATAAAATTTCGAGAATTTTACTGTGGAATTTTTAAAATAAAAAACCCGAAGTTGTACTTCGGGTTTTATTTTATAGTAAAGATAAAAGGATTGAACAAGTTCAATCCTTTTTTTATAATTATGCTTCAACGTTAGATTCAGCATGTAAGCGTTCAATTTCTTTTTTATCTTTCTTAGGCATTGTATCAACTAAGATAGGCGTTGCTAAGAATAATGAAGAATAAGTACCTACAATAATACCGATTAACATAGCGAAAACGAATCCGCGAATTGAATCTCCACCAAAAATAAACATGATTAATAAAACCACGATTAATGTTAATGATGTATTGATTGTTCTAGATAAAGTTGTGTTTACCGAGTCGTTAACAATTTTGTTAAAGTTACCTTTTGTTTTACCTAAAATAAACTCACGAACACGGTCAAATACAATTACGGTATCGTTCATCGAATAACCAATTACAGTTAAAATAGCTGCAATAAAATGTTGGTCAATTTCCATATGGAACGGCATGTATTTGTACAATAACGAGTAAGCTCCTAAAACGAAAATTACGTCATGAACAACCGATGCAACAGCTCCTAATGAATATTGCCATTTTCTGAACGAAAGGAATAAGTACAAGAATACAACAACCATAGAACCTACAACTGCAATAACAGAATCTGCTTTAATATCATTCGATACCGTTGCAGAAACTTTTGATGCTTGTACAACTCCTAATAAAGAACCTTCTACCGGTTTAATGAATTCATCGTACGAAATTGGTTCTTTATAAAAACCTTTTAATCCGTCATATAAAATATGGTTAACTTCTTGGTCAACTGTTGAACTTTCGTCATCAACTTTATATTTCGTAATGATACGCATTTGTTCTGGTCCACCAAATTGTTTAACCTCAACGTTTACACCAAAATCAGCAATTAATTTCTCAGCAATTTCTGTTGAATTTACTGGCTCGTCAAAACGAACTTGGAATGTACGTCCTCCAACAAAATCAACACCTTCGTCAAAACCATTTACTGCGAAAGAAATACAAGAAACCGCAACCATTAAAGCTGAAAGTCCGTAAGTGATTTTCTTAACTTTTATAAAGTCGAAATGGAAGTTTGTAAACCAGTTTTTAGTAATTGATGTACAGAAGTTTAATGCACGGTTTTTATAAACATCACGGTCAATAAAAATACGAGCAATAAAAATGGCTGTAAATAAAGAGGTGAAAATACCGATTAATAATGTAGTTGCGAAACCTTTAATTGGTCCTGTTCCGAAAAAGAATAAAATTAAACCAGTTAAAATGTGAGTAATATTTGCATCGGCAATTGCGCGCATTGCGCCACCCCAGCTGTATGAAGATTGTACTGCTTCGTTTAACGATTTACCAGCACGCAATTCTTCTTTCGCACGTTCAAATATAATAATGTTGGCATCTACCGCAGTACCCATTGTTAAAACAATACCTGCAATACCTGGTAATGTTAAAACAGAACCTAAAGATGCTAAAATACCAAATAATAAAAGTAAGTTGATGATTAATGCAATGTTTGCATACCAACCTGCTTTACCGTAGTAAAACACCATCCAAGCTGCAACAGCAACTAAACCAATTACAGCTGATAAAATACCGTAATCAATTGCTTGTTGTCCTAATGATGGACCTACAATTTCAGACTGAACAATATCTGCAGATGCTGGCATTTTACCAGATTTTAAGATATTGGCCATAATTTTTGTTTCTTGAATAGAAAAATCACCAGTAATTTCTGAACGACCACCAGCAATTGGTCCTGAACTTACTCCTGGAGCCGAATATACCGTGTTGTCTAAAACAATAGCAATTGCGTTACGTTGTGATGAAACTTTACCTGTTAATTCTTCCCATGCTTTTGCTCCTTCGCTGTTCATTTGCATAGAAACCGCCGGACGCGAAAATTGGTCAAACGTATCTGCCGCATCAATAACAACATTACCAGTTAACGGTGCTTGGTTAGCACGGTTTCCTTTTAATGCATATAGTTGAACGTTTAACGGATCTTTATCTGAAATTTTACCCCAAACAAATTTAGTAAAACGTAATTGAGATGGTAATAAATTACGTACATCTTGACGTTTCAATATAGCATTTACTTTAGCTGTATCTTTTGTTGCTGCAATACCAACAATAGAAGAACCTTCGTAAGCTAATGGTTGAAGTAATTTAAAGAATGGTTCGTTGTTTAAAGCTTGTTCTTCCGCAGTTAATTCTTCAGATTTAGAAGCAGCACTTAACAACTGATCTACTTTTGATGAAGCTAAAGCTGCTGAATCAACAACAACTTCTTCTGCAACAACAGCGTTATCTTTCTTTAATAATTCGTTTGTAGCTAATAAAAAGTTAGAAACTTCTTCAAATTTATACGTTTCCCAGAATTCTAACTGCGCAGTAGATTGTAATAATTGTTTAATCTCGTCAATATTTTTAGCTCCTGGTAATTCAACTAAAATACGACCTGAGTTTCCAACTTTTTGAATGTTTGGAGAAGATACACCAAACTTGTCAATACGTTCGCGTAAAACGCGGTATGAACTTTCTACAGCTTCGTCAATTTTTTTCTCTAAAATAGATTTTACTTGTGAGTTACTCATATCAAAAGTAACCTCAGGTAACGTTCTGTTCGAGAAAATTTCTGGAGAAGCTAATTTTATAGAACCATTAGAATTTTTTTCGAATGCAATATAAAAAGCATCTAAAAACGATTGATTTCCTTCACGGTTTGTTTGTGCATCAGCTAATGACTTGTTAAAAACAGCATTAGTTGATTGATTTGACAAATTTTTTAAAATGTCTTTTTGGTTTACTTGAAGAACAACGTTAATTCCTCCTTCTAGGTCTAAACCTTTCTTAACTTTTTTTCCTTTTACGTCATTGTAAGTATGACCTAAAAAAACATTTTGATTACCGATAGAGTCAAGATATTGAAATTCTTTTTGAGGATTTCCATCTGCAAATTTTTTAGCATCTGCTTCAACTTTATCAGCAATAAAGGTAAAAGAAAGCTGGTAAATACTTACCAAAGCAAATACAATTGCAATAAATTTAATGAGTCCTTTATTCTGCATTATTAGTAAAAATTAATTAAAGTTCTGTTTTATAAACTAATGTGGTATTTAGTTTAAAATCGAACAAATATATAACTTCACAAAACATTAACCAATAAAATTACTTATATTATAAAATGATTTTATACATTTTTATCGATTTTTGAATGTTGTTCTTGCTTCGTTACAAAAAAATGGTTTCAAAGCTTTTCTTACAAAAATATCGTCAAAACTTTATGTTTTGTCGTTTTAAGTAGTAAAACAAGCGGTATTTGAATTATATTATTTTAAAGCAAACGTTTAAATGATTTAAATAAAAAATTTGCATAAAAAAACCACTCTTTAATAGAGTGGTTTTTTTTATGTTGTTATGCATCAATTTTAGCATAAACCGCATTTTGTTCTATAAATTCACGACGCGGCGGAACCTCGTCACCCATTAACATAGAAAACACACGATCTGCCTCTGCAAAATTATCAATTGTTACTTGTCTTAACGTACGGTGCTCAGGGTTTAATGTTGTTTCCCAAAGTTGTTCCGCGTTCATTTCTCCAAGACCTTTGTAACGCTGAATAGTTGCTCCTGGCATTTTCTCAACCAATTCTAAGCGTTCTTCTTCGTTCCAGGCATATTCTTTTTTGTTTCCTTTTTTAACTAAATACAAAGGTGGCGTTGCAATGTAAACATATCCTTTTTCAATTAATTCACGCATGTAGCGGAAAAGGAAAGTTAAAATTAAGGTTGCAATGTGAGAACCGTCAACGTCGGCATCCGTCATAATTACAACTTTATGGTAACGCAATTTACTTAAATTTAATGCTTTAGAATCTTCTTCAGTACCAATAGTTACACCAAGAGCTGTAAAAATATTTCTAATTTCTTCGCTTTCAAAAACTTTATGGTGCATTGCTTTTTCAACATTCAAAATTTTACCACGTAATGGCATAATTGCTTGAAAGTTACGATCACGACCTTGTTTTGCAGTTCCACCCGCCGAATCCCCTTCGACAAAGAAAATTTCACATTTTTCAGGATTTTGTTCTGAACAATCTGATAGTTTACCTGGTAAACCACCTCCGGTCATAACCGTTTTACGCTGCACCATTTCACGCGCTTTTTTGGCTGCATGGCGTGCTTGAGCTGCTAAAATAACTTTTTGAACAATAATTTTAGCATCGTTAGGATGCTCTTCCAAATAAGCTTCTAACATATCTGCTACCGCTTGAGAAACAGGAGATACAACCTCACGGTTTCCTAATTTGGTTTTAGTTTGTCCTTCAAATTGTGGTTCGGCAACTTTAACCGAAACAATAGCAGTTAATCCTTCGCGGAAATCATCTCCAGAAATTTCGAATTTTAATTTATCTAATAATCCGGATGCATCTGCGTATTTTTTTAATGTACGTGTTAATCCCATACGGAAACCTTGTAAATGGGTTCCTCCTTCGTGGGTATTAATGTTATTTACGTACGAATAAATATTTTCTGAGTACGAATCGTTGTAAACCAATGCAACCTCAACCGGAACATCACCTTTGTCCGTTTCCATTGAAATTACGTGGTTGATGATTGGCGTACGGGTTTGATCTAAGTATTTAACAAATTCTACTAATCCTTCTTCAGAATGAAACGTTTCAGATTTTACCTCACCGTTTTCATTTACCACACGTTTATCGGTTAAAACAATTACAATTCCTTTATTTAAAAAGGCTAATTCACGCATACGTGATGCTAATGTATCGTAATTGTATTCTATGGTTTGTGTAAAAATAGAATCGTCTGGTAAAAAGGTTACTGTGGTACCTCGTTTTGTAGTTTCACCTACTTGACGAACCGGGTAATTTGCTTTTCCTTTTGCATATTCTTGTTCCCAGATTTTTCCGTCTTTAAAAACCGTTGCATGCAAATGAACAGAAAGTGCGTTTACTACAGAAACCCCAACACCGTGAAGCCCACCAGAAACTTTATACGAATCTTTATCAAACTTTCCTCCTGCTCCAATTTTTGTCATTACAACTTCTAAAGCAGAAACACCTTCTTTTTTATGAATATCAACAGGAATTCCACGTCCGTTATCTTCTACAGTTATCGAATTATTTTCGTTAATAATTACTTTAATTGTATCACAATGTCCTGCTAAAGCTTCGTCGATTGAGTTATCAACCACCTCGTAAACTAAATGGTGTAAACCTCGAACTCCAATATCACCAATATACATGGAAGGACGCATACGCACGTGTTCTAAACCTTCTAGGGCCTGAATACTGTCTGCTGAATAATTATTCTTAATTTCTTCGCTCATAATTTTAATAGTACAATTAGCAATTAATTGTATAAGATTACATTTATGGTTATTCTTTATAAATATAAAAAAATAAAATTTGTAAGAACCAAACTTAATAGTACTTGATTTTCACAAATTCATTTTTTATGTATTGTTTGCTATGCAATAAGCAAATATAAGAAATTTTAACCAAATATTTACTATTTTTTAGTTTCAAAAAAAGTGATTTAGACACTTAATTTTCTTGCTAAACAATTTGCAATAGCTTTATTTTTTTATTGTTAAAAACAACTTCTGTACCTTCTTGCTGGCCTTTTAAAAAAACATAAATTGGTGCGTTTACAGAAAGCGGAAAAATAGTTTTATTTTGATATTTAAAAGATGGAAAAGCATCAGATACAAAAAACACACCGTTTGCTGTAGTAATTAAACTTCCTAAACTAACAACTTTATGCGCTACATTTAGCACTATTTTTTGCAATTCTTGTTGCTGAACAAGCGCTTGTTTTAAATGTGCTGAAAGTTTTTCTTGTTCTAAATGCATCATAGCTAAACCCGTTTCATGCTTATCGCCAGCTGAACCTTTTGCATCGTTTTGTGCATCTGTTGCTAAATCTTGAATTTGCGTTTGTAAAGTTTTAATTTTAGTATTTAAAAAAGTTACCAAATGAGCAACTATTTCTTGTTTATCTGTTATTGTCATAATAATAAGTTATAAAAAAAAGGTGCTTATGTAAGCACCTTTTTTTACGATATAAATATAATTATTAAAAATCAAAATTATAGCTTGCGCCCAATAAAAATTGAAAACCTTGAACCGGATAATTGTTATAACGCATATAATCTTGCCCGGTTACATTGTTTAATTTCACAAATCCAGAAAGCTGATCGTTGTGCTTATACAACAGGTTAAAGTTTAAATCAAAATAACTTTTTAAGGTAATGGTATTGGATTCAATTACCGTGTTCATAGCAGGATCTGTAATTGCAACATTTTCGTTACCATAACGTTCGCCTACATAAAATAATTTTGCACCAGCAAACCATTTGTCGGTTACTTTAACATTGGTTTCGGCACCAATTTTTACTGTTGGCAAATTCCATGCTTCGGCTTGGCTTGTTGTGTACGAATTAACTTCTCCGAAAACACCTACATGAGATTCTTTTGTAATATCATACTGAATATTACCGCTAACTTGTAAGGTTTTTAAATCGCTGTATAAAGCTTTAAATGAGTTTCCGTATTCGTACGGCTGAAAATCATTCGTCGCAAGGCTTGGTGATAAAACCAAATTATTTACAAAAAAGGCATAATTACTCTGTCTTTTATATCCTCCTTTTACGTTGAACGAAACGTTACTTGCAATTTTTCCGTTTAAACCAGCATACAAATCGTACGTATTTGAGGTTGGTTGTAAATATTGCGTAGGTGAAACAAAAGGATTTCTGTCAACCAACGAAGCGAAAGAATTTTGTTGTAAACCTCCTTCTAAACCAGCAAAGGCAACTAAAATTCCATCTACAATAGCATAAGATGCGGTAACCTGCGGATAAATATAAAGTTTATTGTCTGAATCGCCGTTGTGTTTGGTATTAGAATAAAATACCCCAACGCCTGCTTTTACGTGAATATCATCATTAAAAACGTACGAAACGCGTGGTTGCACCCCAAAGTTCATTAACGTATAATCTTGCTTCATTGGGTTTAAAAAGTTTTGGTACCCACGAGCAAACGATCCGTTTAAGTAATCCACAATAAAATCGGCTTCAATATCAAATCCGCCGGCTTCAAAGCTTGCTGTTGGTTTAATAAAGAAATGATTTTCTTGCGAATCTTTTTTATCTCTAAAATGTTTAAAAAAGAATTCTCCTTTTTCTAAAATGCTATTATCGGCTGTAAATTGTCCGTCAACACCAAAAGTGCTGTACACGTTTTTTACGTTTAAATTATCAAAAACTGTTGGATCAACCCAAGTTTCAATCTGACTTGGCAATCCGTACCAATTAAACATATTGCGCTTGTACCCTAACCCAACTTTCCAATCCATATATCTAGATTTGCTGCCGTAGTAAAGTTTTGCATTGCTTAACGAATATTTATCGTCTAAATACAAATCTTTAATTCCGCCCGTAGATGAGCGGTGGTTGGCAAACAAAGCTAAATAATCGGTACGGTTAACCGCGTAGCTTAAGGCAGCTTCGCCATCAATGGTTCCGTAATTACCACCTGCTAAACGCACGTAGTTTTGAAAATAAGTTTCTTTTTTGGGCGGATCAATTGCTTTTGCCAATCCTTTAGAAGGCGTAAAAGTTGATGCTACCGGAAACGAGAATATATTGTATTCTATTTCTTGCTTTTGGGTGTTTACATTATCTTCAATCACCGGAACTTCTTTGGCTTTAAAAGCGTCAGAAATAGTTGGTGAATATGGTTTTACAATATTTACAATCTCAACTCCAATATTTTCGTCTTTTTTCTGTGCAAAAAATTGGGTTGATGCTAAAAATAATAATCC
Organism: Flavobacterium agricola; assembly: GCF_025919725.1. Classification (NCBI taxonomy): domain Bacteria; kingdom Pseudomonadati; phylum Bacteroidota; class Flavobacteriia; order Flavobacteriales; family Flavobacteriaceae; genus Flavobacterium; species Flavobacterium agricola. The sequence goes on from NZ_CP081495.1 coordinate 1,475,332, forward strand.
TAATATTTTATATGATTTCATGCTACGATTCGGCTTTAAATTAGTTGGTAATAGATGAATTGGTTTGAGCAGCTTCGCCTTTAATATGCGCTAATTCTTGCTTAGCTTCTTCTACCACATCTGGGTACGAGCTAAAGTTTTTAATTACGCTTTCTAAAATGTAAGTTGCCTGAAAGGCATCATCTGTAGCAAAAAAGTTTTTCGCCATGATAATTAATCCTTTAGAACCAAAATATTTATAACCCGAATAATCTTTAGCTAATTTTTGAACCGCTGCTGTAGATTCGGCATATTTTTTATCTAAATTTTTAAAATACGCATCATAATACAACGCTTCTGCAGCCAATTCGCCGGTAGCAATTTTTTGTAAATTGCTATAAGCTTGTTGTGCTTTAGCCCAATTTTCGGTTTTAACAGCCGAACGTGCAATAATAATTTGCGCATCCGATTTTATTTTATCGTCAACTTTGGTATTGCTTAAAACTTTGTTTGCATATTTTTCGGCATTTACAAAATCTTCAGTTCCGTAATACGCTTTCATTAAGTTTGCTTGTGCGTAATTTACGTTTTGAGGAAAATCTGCTTCAGATTCAATACGTTTAAATATTTTGATTGATTTCGGATTGTTTTTCTCCTTGTTGTAAATTTCGCTTAAACGCACTAACGATTGCTCGGTAAATTCGTTTCTGTTTTTACCTACAACTTCTTCGTAATATTTAGCTGCATTGTTATATAAACCGTCAGCAAAATACATTTCGGCCAAATAAAAATTAGCTTTTAATACATGTAATCCGTTAGGGAATTGCGCCAAATAACTTGTAAAACCATTAATTGCTTGTTTTACATTGTTTTGTTGATATTGTTTTAAAGCAGAATTGTAGCTATCGTTATCTAATTCAGCCGATGAGATTTCGATAAAATCTAACGTTTTAACCCATTCAGCAAATTCATTAACCTTACCTAAATCCATATAAATTAAACGCGAAGTTTCTACCGCCTGAACAGCTTCTTCGGTATTTGGATGTTCGGCAGCAACTTTTTTAAACTTTTCTAAAGCTTTATCATTTTGGTTGCTGTTGTAATAAGCCAAACCTTGACGCAATTTAGATTTACCAACCAATAAGCTTGATGGGAATTTTGCAATTAAATTGTCATAAGCTTTAACGGCTTCGTTTACCTTGTTCTCATTTACATACGTATTTCCAAGTTCGTACATAGCTTCGGCCGTGTAGGTAGAATTTGGATATGTTTTTATAAAAGTGGTTAAATCTTCAATTTTACGATCGTTTTTAGAAACAAATCCGTACGAAATTGCTTTTTGGTACGCAGCATAATCGGCATCAATTGTACCCAATTGAATTGCTTTGTTGTACGATTCCATAGCTGGCCAATATTTAGACGAAACAAAATAGCTGTCTGCCATACGTAAATACGCATCGTTGTAACGCATTTTATCGTCTTTTTTATAACCGTCAATATATTTTTGGAAATATTTTGCTGCGTTTTCATAATCTTTTACTTTAAAATACGCATATGCCATGTTGTAATTAAAGTTTTTGTTTTCGCGAACTTTTGCCGCATCTGGCAAGGTTTCAAACAGTCTAAAACTTTGTAACGCATCGTTATATTTAGTAAGCGTATATTCGGTTTCTCCTTTCCAGAAAATAGCACGTGCGGTATATTCCGGATCTTTAGCTTCGCTAATTACTTTATTAAAAAAATCATAAGCACCGGTATAATCGCCATCTGCATACAATTCTAATCCACGGTAAAAAGCAACTTTTTGATAAATGATGCGATTTTGAGGCGCACGATTGTTTTCTAACAAACGCAGTGCTTCTTTATAATTTTTAGAAGAAATGTATGAATTGATTAACAGCTGCTCTAATTCGGCCTTGTGCGAGCTGTTTGGATAATTTTTAATGTAAACCATTAAAACCTCCGGAACCGATTGGTACGGATTCCCGATTTCGTAACTTAATTTGGCGTAATTTAAATGAGCATCTTCCTGAATTTTAGGATCAAAACTCATTTCTGAAGCCATTTTAAAAGCATTTAAAGCCTGAAGTTTTTGGTCTTTCTTTAAATAACTTTCACCCAAATGGTAATATGCGTTTTGCGCTACGTGATCTTGCCCTTGTAAAATTTTATTAAACTGCGCAATGGCATTGTCGTAATCGCCTTGTTTGTAATACGTATATCCTAATTGGTAAAAATCAACATTATTCCATTTACCATTTTTACCTTTATACTGAGATAAATACGGTAAAGCTTCTGGATATTTTTGCAGATTGAAGTACGATTCTCCAATAATTTTATTTAAATCCGATTTTTCTTGCGCATTTGCTTTACTAAGTTGTGCAGTTCCAACCTCGATCGCTTTTTCAAAATTACCTAGTTTAAAATTCATATCGGCCTGAAAATAGCCCATAGAATCTTGGTATTTGTTTTTAACCTGATCGCTACCAAACATTTCGGTAGCTTGCTTGTAATTATCTACTTCGTAAGCCATGTAACCTATATAATATTTGGCTTGAGCTCCGAAATTTTCAGAATTTACAATGCGATTAAAATAACGCTCGGCATCTTTTTTATTTTTTGCAGCAAAATAGCAATAACCTTTCTGAAAGTAAAATTGCTCGCGTTCTGTATTAGATAAATTACGTTCGTTAACCTTATCAAAATATTTTAATGCTTTTGCATACGAATTTTGATTAAAATAATACGAAGCAACCTCGTAATACGCTTGCGCTTGTTTAGATGATGTTGGGTAATTAGCCACAAAATCTTCCATTAAAACATCAGCACCGTATTGATCTAAACGAATGGCACATTGCGCGCTGTAATACGCACAATCGGCTTTAATATCTAAAGGTAAATCTTCTTTTATTACCTGATCAAATAAAATTTGAGCTTGTAAAAATTGTTTGTTTTGGTATAAATTTAAGGCGTTATCAAAATGTACTAGCTCATAGGTATAAATGCTAGATTCTTGAGCGTGCGTTGCGGCAGCCGCAAAACACATTGAGGTTAATAAAATTTTATTACGGCTTATCATAACTATTTAGTTTAGTATCTCAAATATATATAATTAAATCTTTATTATATTTTAATTAAATATTTTTATAAATCTTTTAAGAAATATGAAAATAAATAAGAGGGTAATTTGTATTAACTTTATTAACTTGTTACATTTACCAAAAATACTTGCCTGACTATGCAACCATCTATTTTATCATTAAAAAACGTATTTATTTACCAGGACGAATCTTTAATTATTAAAGATATTAATCTGGAAGTGAAACCTGGAGAATTTATTTATTTAATTGGAAAAACAGGTTCGGGAAAAAGTTCGTTTTTAAAAACCTTATATGCCGATTTACCTTTGGTTGAAGGTGAAGCTAGTATTGTTGATTTTGATTTAAAAACTTTAAAAGAAAAAGATATTCCGTTTTTACGTCGTAACATCGGAGTGGTTTTTCAGGATTTTAAATTATTACCCGATCGAAATATTTTTAAAAACTTAGATTTTGTTTTGCAAGCAACCGGCTGGAAAGATGCCGAAGAAAGAAAAAATAAAATTGTCGAGGTTTTACAAAAGGTTGGCATGACGCATAGCAGTGGAAAAATGCCGCATCAATTATCTGGTGGTGAACAGCAGCGTGTAGCTATTGCACGTGCTTTGCTTAACAACCCAGATATTATTTTAGCTGACGAACCTACCGGAAATTTAGATCCGCATACCAGTGTAGAAATTATGGAGGTTTTACGCGATATTAATAAACTTGGCAAAACCATTGTTATGGTAACTCACGATTATGCCATTTTATTAAAATATCCATCTAAAACGTTAAAATGCGAAGATCAATCTATTTTTGAAGTTATTCAGCGTTCTTAATACCAAGCCATTATTTTATAATGGCTTTTTTTATAGGTATAAATCAGTATTTAATTACTGATCTTCATATAAAAACTTCTTTTTTATAGCACGTTCTACGAAGTAAATTAATAATGCTATGCTTGCAAAAAATAATAACATACCAAAATAACTTTCTTGTTTTGGAGTAAGTTTTATAAAAAAGCCCAAACAACTTATTAGAATAAAAAATGCACCTAATAATGCGAGCGCTTTAGCTGCGTATTTTTGGGCAAAATGCCATCGCGGTAAACTTTTCATAGAACTTTCGGTACGATAGCCGTAAAAGTAATTTACTTTTTTAGGTGGAAAATTGTACATAATAATTCCAACAAGCATAAAAAACAAACCACAAAAAAAAGGCATTGCAAATAATGAGGTAGGTAATTCAAACATATATTAATTGTATTGCGTGTAATAATTATAATCTTTAATAATTACGTTTAAAAATTCATCTTGGGTGTTAAACGGGTTGGTAATTTCTAAAACATCTAAAACTTTTGTACTTAATTTACCAAGTAAAACTTTGTCTTTATTTTTTTTAGCTATAATATAATTTTCTTTAATTAAACGCATGTCGTTATCTGTTAATAAAATAACCTGCGGAAAAGTTGGCGAATAATCCAGTTGCAATTCAGTAAAAATAGTATCTTTTATATGCGCGCGGCGTTTAATACTAACGGTTGCAGATCCAGAAGCAATTTCGCCCAATCGTTGTCCTTTTTTAGAAATTAAAATGCTTAGCACAGCAACAATTCCGTAAAGCAGATAAATATCTATCAATCGAAACATCCAACGAATTAAATAATCTAAAAAAGACATTTGCATGCCATCAATTTTCATTACTTTAATTCGCATCACAATTTTTCCAGGGGTTTGACCGTTCAGAAATAACTCAAACAGTAACGAATAAAAAATAACTGGTAAAGCAGTAATTACAATAAAAACAACATAATATAACGATGTTATTCGGCTAGAATCAGAAAAATAATCAATAATCGTATTTTGATTTGAAGCAAAAAAAGCCGGAACAATAACCCAATACAAAAGCCACAAATAACCAATTATTAAAGCAATATCAATAAAAAAAGCTACGATTCGCTCTGCCAAATTTGCTAATTTGAAATCGATAACAACATTTTGAGAGGAGTTAATTTTTATATATTCCATTTATTAATAATTTTACTTGCATGAGAGAAATAGCATTTATAAAGCAAAATAAAGAAACTTGGCAGGAATTTGAGCAAATTGTGGTAAACAAAACGCAAAAAGATCCGGATGCCTTGGCTGCTATTTATTTAAAGTTAACCAACGATTTGGCCTTTGCACAAACATATTACCCAAAAAGTAAAATTACAACCTATTTAAATAACCTAACTGCTTTATTATTTTTACGTATTTACAAAAAAAAACGCAACAACAGCGAAGATATTTTAACTTTTTTTAAAATTGATGTGCCTTTGCTTGCTTATAAATACCGATATTATATGTATTTAGCGTTTGGGCTTTATGCTATTTTTATGGCTATTGGTATTATTTCTGCTTTGTATAACGAAGAATTTGTACGTTATATTTTAGGCGATTATTATGTAGATATGACATTGGTAAATATTGAGAATGGAAATCCGGTTGCGGTTTACAAAGGTTCTGACGAGGTTTTATCCAGCTTTTCTATAACCACCAACAACTTATTGGTAGGAGCAAAAATGTATTTATACGGTTTTTTATGCGGCATCGGAACCTTATATATATTATTAACCAATTCAATAATGGTTGGAGCCTTTCAAACCTTTTTTTACACCCACGGTGTGTTTTTAGAAAGCGTTCGCGGAATATGGTTACACGGAAGCATGGAAATTTTTGCTATGGTAATAGAAGCCAGCGCTGGTTTAATTATGGCCGGAAGCATCTTATTTCCTGGAACTTATTCAAGATTAGAAAGTATAAAAAAAGGGTTTTTAAATAGTTTTAAAATCTTTATAAGCACTTTACCTTTTACTGTTGCCGCAGGTTTAATAGAAGGTTTTGTAACCCGCTGGTCGAAAGAAATGCCGAATAGCGTAAACTATTTAATCATTGCAATAACATTGGGATGTATTAGTTTTTACTACCTTATTTATCCTATTCTTTGTGCTAAAAAATATCAATTTCAAAACATAACAACAAAGTAATTGCATGGCAAAAAAACTCAATTTTTCGATAAATACTTGGGTAATAACCTTGTTGCTGTTGCTTGTTAACAATGCCATGGTATTTGCCGATTCTGGGATTCATAACCCAGTAAAAAAAACAGAATTTGCAGAAAAATATTCAAACTTAACATACGACGAAGCTCCGACTGAAAAAAAAGTAGCAAACGAAAGTCAGCAAAAATCATCATTTGAATACAAACCATATTATCAATACCTATGGATTGGTTTACTAATTTTAATTGTTGGTGGAATAGCTTACCTTTTAGTTTCTAACAAATTTGGCTTTTTTAACTTACGATCAAAAGTTGATGCAGAAAAAATAGAAAATGCTGAAAAACACATTAACGAATTAAATTTAGATGATTTGCTTAACCAAGCACGAAATAATGGAGATAATCAGGCATTAATTCGGTTTTACTTTTTAAAAGTTATAAAAACCTTGGCCGACCATAAACATATTAATTGGGAGCCACAAAAAACAAATGCAACTTATTATTACGAAATAAAACAACCGCAACTGCAAAAAGATTATGAATATGCCAGTTATTTATACAACTACGTTTGGTACGGAAAGTTTACTTTAAATTCCGAACAATTGCAGCAAGCAGAAAATCATTTTAAATCCATGTTAAACAATAAACAATTGTAAATATGGTAAGAAAAAACTTTTTAGTCATGTTTCTTGTACTAGCAGTTTTGCTAGCATTTGGCTATATATTTCAGAAAATTTTTAACGGAGTTGATAAAACAAATTGGGAAGAAACCTTTAACGGAAATAAAAAAAATGCTTTTGATTTATACATTTTTACGCAAGAAATTGACAGCCTTTTACCTACAAAAAAAATAAACAAATACAACACCGATTTAGCTAAGTACACCGATTCGGTTATTAATTTAGATTATAAAAACCAAGCCATATTGGTTATTAAACCTTACTTTTTTGAGGAACCTAATTTAGATTATATACGTGCCGGCAACTCAGTTTTTATTGTTACAACCAATATGTTTTCGGGCTATTATCCCATTTCTGAGCATGTTGTTCCTAAAAACACGCCTTTAACATTTACAAATAAACAATTACAACCGTATGCAACCCAATTAAATTATCCGGTTCATTTTTCAACTGCTGATTTTTCGGGTACATATCCAAAAGAAGTTTTAGCAACGGCTGAAAATCAAGAAATTTTTGTGCGCTATAAAATCGGTAAAGGTTATTTGTATTTGGTACATACGCCGCATGTATTTTCTAACCAATATTTAACTCAAAATGATGCAGGTTTTCCGTCAGCCATTTTATCTTACATCGATCAAAACGAAGTAACTTTAATTACCGAAGGCCAACCTAAATATAAAAAATATGCCGAAAATGATTATGACGATTCAACCCCAGGATTGTTATCGTTTATATTAAGTAATCGCTATTTAAAAACGGCTTGGTATATATTTGTAATTGGCGGATTGGTATTTGTATTATTCCGTGCCAAACGGGTGCAGCGCGTAATTCCTATTCTTACGCCCAACAAAAACAAAACGCTAGAATTTGTACAAACCATTTCGAGTATTTATTACAACGATAAAAATAACTTAGCTATTATAAAAAAAATGAATGCGCAGTTTTTAGACAAAATTGAAAAAAGATATTTGCTAAAGACTGATAATTTAGGTGCATCTTTTGGTAAAAAATTAGCGCATCTTACAGGCAAACCAGAAGCAGAAATTACTCAAATACTTTTAAAAATTAAATTTTACAATTCCAGCACCGTACAACCATCACGTGCCGCTGTTAATCAGCATTACATCAACCTTAAAAAAATTATACAATAATGAAAGAAAATATTCATTTTGAAAACCGCTTACAAATAACCACCGTAAAACAACAATTAGATGCTATTCGCGAACAAATTCATAAAGTTGTTGTGGGGCAAGATCAAATTATAGATTTACTGTTAATTGCTTTGTTAGCTAACGGCCATATTTTAATAGAAGGCGTTCCCGGTGTAGCCAAAACTTTGCTTGCTAAAACCTTATCAAAAACCATAAACACAGGTTTTAGCCGCATTCAGTTTACACCAGATTTAATGCCGTCAGATGTTTTAGGAACTTCGATTTTTGAAGCGCATAAAGGTGCTTTCTCTTTTAAGCACGGCCCGATATTTTCAAACTTTGTTTTGATTGATGAAATTAATCGCGCACCAGCCAAAACGCAAGCTGCTTTATTTGAAGTTATGGAAGAAAAGCAAATAACCGTTGATGGTACAACCTACCCCATGGAGAAACCTTTTATTGTGGTAGCCACCCAAAACCCAATTGAGCAAGAAGGAACGTACCGTTTGCCCGAAGCACAATTGGATCGTTTTATTTTTAAAATATCGGTTACTTACCCAACTCCAGAACAAGAAATTGCTTTGTTGTTGTTAGAAAACAACCAAACGCAACCCGATAAATTAGCTCAAATTCAGGCCGTAGTTTCAGCACAACAAATAACCGAATTTCAGCAACTTACCAAACAAGTTTTAATTGAGCCGCATTTAATTGAATATATTGCCAAATTGGTTACCGAAACGCGTCAAAATCCTTTAATTTATTTAGGTGCTTCGCCACGCGCATCAATTGCTATTTTAAATGCTGCAAAAGCACATGCTGTTTTAAAAGGCCGTGATTTTGTGGTGCCCGAAGATATTCAGGACGTAATTATACCGGTGCTTAACCACCGCGTAATTTTAAGCCCTGAAAAAGAAATGGAAGGATTAACCGTTGAAAACGTGATAAAACAAATCATCAACAAAATAGAATCTCCAAAATAATGATTCGCTTTTTTAAAAGTTTATACCTAACCAATCGGCCGTTTTATATTTTAGGCGGATTTTTTGTACTATTTGTACTTTCGTTTTTTTTTAACGAAATGTACCCGTTTGTGCTAGGTTTATTGGGTGTTTTTTTAGGCTTTTGTTTGCTTGATTTGTTGGTGGTTTTTGTGCCAAAACACAAACTAACAGCCCAACGTGCGGTACCCGAACCTTTATCTAACGGAGAGCAAAATAAAATTACAATTACAATAACCAATCCAACGCAATTGCTGTTTGATTTAGAAATTATAGACGAAATTCCGTTTCAGTTTCAAGAACGTAATTTTTTAAAAAAGCTACAAATTAACAGGCAATCTCAAAAAAGCTTAACCTACCATTTACGCCCTACTTTTAGGGGCGAATACAATTTTGGCAACTTAATTGTTTACACCAGCTCGCGCATTGGTTTGGTAAAAAAACGTTTTAATTTTAGTGCCAATCAAGTAATAAAAGTTTATCCATCAATCGTTCAGTTTAAACAATTCGATTTTAAATCCATCCATAACAATTTAACGCATCACGGACTAAAAAAGGTTCGCAAATTAGGGCAAGCTTCCGAATTTGAACAAATTCGAGATTACGTTATTGGCGATAACATTAAAAATATAAATTGGAAAGCTACTGCCAAACGCGATGCGCTAATGGTAAACCAATATCAGGAAGAAAAAAATCAGAATATTTATTTAATTATAGATAAAGGCCGCGTAATGCACATGCCGTTTAACGGATTAACTTTGCTAGATTATGCCATTAATGCAAGCTTGGTTATGGCAAATATTATTTTAACCAAATCGGATAAAGCCGGAATGTTTACTTTTGCTAAAAAGGTTGAAAACATAATTGTTGCCGATAACAAAAAGAATCAATTACCACGGTTTTTAGAAAATTTGTATAAAATTGATACAAATACGTTTGAAAGCGATTTTTCTAGATTATTTGTAGATGTTAAAAAACACATCAATTCGAGAAGTTTGTTAATTTTGTTCACAAATTTCGAAACGTTAGAAAGTTTACAACGTCAGCTTCCGTATTTAAGAGCCATTGCCAAACAACATATGTTGTTGGTTGTTTTTTTTGAAAACACCGAGCTTAATCAATTTATACATAAAGAAGCAGAAAGTACACAAGCTATTTTTGATCAGGTTATTGCACAAAAATTTAGCAATGAAAAACGTGTAATAGTAAACGAATTAAGAAAACATGGTATTTATGCCCTGCTTACTAAACCCGAAAATTTAACGTTAGATACCATAAACCAATATTTAGAAATTAAAGCCAAAGGGCTGATATAACAAAACACAATGAAACAAATTAGTAGCGTACAAAATCCATTTATAAAATCGCTTGTACAACTACAAGACAAAGCCAAAGCACGCAAACAATCTGGAACTTTTTTAATAGAAGGACAACGCGAAATAAATTTGGCATTAAAAGGCGGTTATACGTTACAAACGGTATTATTTGTACCAGAAATCATTACCAACGCAGCGGTACAAAATATGGTACCCGAAACGGTTGCTTGCATAGAAATTACTAAAGAAGTTTACCAAAAGCTAGCTTACCGAGATACAACCGAAGGCATTTTGGCAGTTGCCGAAACTAAATCGCTAGCTTTAGCCGATTTAAATCTTTCAAAAAATCCTTTAATTTTGGTAGCCGAAGCTATTGAAAAGCCAGGAAATATTGGTGCAATTTTACGCACGGCAGATGCAGCAAACATTGATGCGGTAATTATTGCCAACCCAAAAGCAGATTTATACAACCCAAACGTAGTTCGATCTAGCGTTGGTTGCTTGTTTACACGCCAAATTGCAACAGATAGTACAGAAAATGTAATTGCTTTTTTAAAAGTCAATAACATAAACTTTTACAGCGCTACGTTACAGAATTCAACTTCCTATCATACACAAAATTATACCTTACCAACTGCTTTAGTTGTAGGTACAGAAGCAACCGGATTAACACAAGCTTGGCGCGAACAAAGCACCAGTAATATTATTATTCCGATGCAAGGCGAAATAGATTCTATGAATGTTTCTGTTGCGGCTGCCATTTTATTATTTGAAGCCAAAAGGCAACGTGGCTTTTAATGTGTTAAATAGTTTTAATTTTTTTAATTTATCATCGCTTTTTGCTAACTTTAATAGGTAGCCCACTATTTTTATTAAATTATATATTGTATTACCAACGATTACTATATGACAGAGCAAGAAATTGAAGCAGAAAATAAAGCAATTGCAAAAGAATATAAAGAACTGCTTAAAATAAGTTATCAAACCTTAACCGAGGAAGATAAGTTACTTATTCGCCGTGCTTTTGATATTGCTGTACGTGCCCACAGCGACCAACGCAGAAAATCTGGAGAAGCTTACATTTTCCATCCTATTGCTGTGGCCAAAATTGTTGCTTCAGATATTGGTTTAGGAGCCACATCAATTGCTGCTGCTTTGATGCACGATGTTATAGAAGATTCTGAAATTACTGCCGAACAAATTATTGCCGAATTAAGCAGAAAAGACGAAAAAGTGCATGAAGTTGTTTCGGTAGATCGTGCTACAAAAGTTGCACACATTGTTGAAGGTTTAACCAAAATGGCTAAAGTTAAAACCAGCGAAGAAATCTCGTTACAAGCCGAGAATTATCGTAAAATGCTTTTAACCTTAAACGACGATGTTCGTGTAATTTTAATAAAAATAGCCGATCGTTTGCATAACATGCAAACCATGGTTTCTATGGCCGATTACAAACAAGCTAAAATTGCCTCAGAAACCTTATATATTTATGCACCACTAGCCCACCGTTTGGGCTTATACAACATCAAATTGATGTTAGAAGACTTGGGCTTGCGTTATACCGAACCCGAAGTTTACAACGATATTTTGCAAAAAATGCAAGAATCTAAAGAAGAGCAAGAAGCGTATATTAAACAAGTTACCGACGTTTTAAGCGCATCTTTAGATGCTGAAAATATTGAATATTCAATTAAAGGCCGCCCAAAATCTATTTATTCGATTCATCGAAAAATGGTAAAACAAGGCGTAACTTTTGATGAAGTTTACGATAAATATGCCATTCGCATCGTATATCAATCCGAACCCAGCCAAGAAAAGTTTTTGGCCTGGAAAATATATTCTATTGTAACCGATCATTACCGCCCGTCGCCATCGCGTTTGCGCGATTGGATTTCGGCACCAAAATCAACCGGTTACGAAGCGTTGCACATTACCGTTATGGGGCCAAAAGGCCGTTGGGTAGAAATTCAGGTCCGTTCTGAACGTATGGACGAAATTGCCGAAAAAGGTTATGCAGCGCACTACAAATATAAAAATGCCGATTCTGAAGAAAATAGTTTAGATATATGGATTAATCAGCTAAAAGAAGTTTTAGAAAGCTCTGAATCTAATGCTGTTGAATTTGTTGAAGATTTTAAGCTGAATCTTTATTCTAAAGAAATTTACGTGTTTACGCCCAAGGGCGAAATTAAATCGTTACCAAAAGGTGCTACAACGTTAGATTTCGCATTTGCTATTCACTCAGAAGTTGGTACACGCACCCGAGGTACGCGCGTTAACGGAAAACTAGTTCCGTTGAACTACGTATTAAATTCGGGTGATCAGGTAGAGGTAATTACATCTGCCAATCAAAAACCAAGCGCAAGCTGGTTAGATTATGTAACTACCGCTCGTGCAAAAAATAAAATTAAAAACGTACTGAACGAAAGCACGAAAAAAATTGCTGAAGAAGGTAAAGAAATTTTAGAACGTAAACTACGCCATTTAAAAATTGATATTAATGACAACATTATTAATGAAATGGTGGTTTATTTTAAAATTAAAACCAGCTTAGATTTGTTTTATCGAGTTGGCGTTGGCACGATTGATAACACACAAATTAAAGAATTTGCTAACAACCGTGGCAACTCGTTCTTTAACTTTGTAAAAAGCAAAATCATTCGTACCAAACCGGCTGTAAATCCGGAGTTAATTGATAAAAATGAACTTACTAAAAACTTAGATTTATTAGTTTTTGGTAAAAACGAAGATAAACTAGAATATAAATTTGCCAGCTGTTGTAGCCCAATTCCTGGTGATAAAGTTTTTGGTTTTATTACTATTAATGAAGGAATTAAAGTTCACCGTACCGATTGCCCCAATGCCATAAGCTTGCAGTCTAACTTTGCTTATCGCATCATGCAAGCCAAATGGATAGATTCATCACAACAAGAATTTAAAGCATCAATAAATATTACCGGAATGGATACCATGGGATTAACAAATGAGCTAACCAAAATCATCTCGAGCGAAATGCATGTAAACATTCAAAGCATTTCACTAAGCGGAGATGCCGGTATATTCAAAGGACAACTAACCGTTATTGTACAGAATAACAGCATCTTAAAAAAATTAATTGAAAAAATTAAAAATATTGAAGGCGTAGATAAGGTTACTAGAGTTTATAACAATTAATTTTCTATTGATTAGAATAAGCCGTATCTTTGTCTGCATTTCATGGTGAAAAATTTTATGGAACAAGACAAAAATCAAGACATTGTTAAAAATGTTTTTATTAAATTTTTAGAGGAAAAAGGACATCGCAAAACGCCTGAGCGCTATGCTATTCTACAAGAAATATATGATAGTCAAGAACATTTTGATATCGAATCGTTGTATATTAAAATGAAAAACAAAAACTACCGTGTTTCTCGTGCTACCTTATACAACACAATTGAATTGTTGTTGGAATGTGGATTGGTTCGTCGTCATCAATTTGGGCAAAACCAAGCCCATTACGAAAAATCGTATTTTGACAAACAACACGATCATGTAATTATGACCGATAGCGGTGATGTAATTGAGTTTTGTGACCCACGCATTCAAACCATAAAACAAACCATTGAAGAAATGTTTGGTGTAGAAATACACAACCATTCTTTATACTTTTACGCTACAAAAAAACAATAACACACAACATATAATTTAATTACAATGACTGTAGATTTACTACTAGGCTTACAGTGGGGAGATGAAGGTAAAGGTAAAATTGTAGATGTTTTAACATCTAAATACGATATTATTGCACGTTTTCAGGGTGGCCCAAATGCTGGACATACATTAGAATTTGATGGTATAAAACACGTATTACGTACCATTCCTTCTGGAATTTTTCACAAGAACGCAGTTAACATTATCGGGAACGGCGTAGTTATAGATCCGGTTGTTTTCCAAAAGGAAATAGAAGGATTAGAAAAATTTAATATCGACCTAAAATCTCGATTATTAATTTCTAGAAAAGCCCATTTAATTTTACCTACGCATCGCTTACTTGATGCTGCATCAGAAACAGCAAAAGGAAAAGCAAAAATTGGTTCTACATTAAAAGGAATTGGCCCAACTTACATGGACAAAACTGGTAGAAACGGTTTACGCGTTGGAGATATTGAATTAGCCGATTTTAAAGAAAGATACCGTCATTTAGCTGAAAAACATATTGAAATGATTGACTTTTATAAAGTTGATTTACAATATAACTTGGCAGAATTAGAAGAAGAATTTTTTAACGCGATTGAAGAATTAAAAAAACTTCAGTTTATTGATAGCGAAGCTTATTTAACCCAAGCAATGAAAGATGGTAAATCTATTTTATGCGAGGGCGCACAAGGTTCTTTATTAGATGTAGATTTTGGAACGTATCCGTTTGTAACCTCATCTAACACAACAGCAGCAGGTGCTTGTACAGGTTTAGGAATTGCACCAAATAAAATTCAAGAAGTTTTCGGAATTTTTAAAGCATATGCAACACGCGTAGGTTCTGGTCCATTCCCAACCGAATTGTTTGATGAAACCGGAAAAAAAATGGCCGAAGTTGGTCGTGAATTTGGATCGGTTACCGGACGTGCTCGTCGTTGTGGTTGGTTAGATTTAGTAGCATTAAAATATGCTATTGAAGTTAACGGAGTTACAGAATTATACATGATGAAAGGCGACGTACTTTCTGGTTTTGAAACCTTAAAAATTTGTACATCGTACATTTACCAAGGACAAGAAATTGATCACTTACCTTACAACATTGAAGAAGAAAATGTTACTCCTGTTTATGTTGAGAAAAAAGGTTGGAATCAGGACATTTCGAACTGCAAAACATACGAAGAACTTCCTGTTGAATTAAAAGAATATGTAAGCTTCATTGAAGAACAAACGGGGGTGCCAGTAAAAATCATCTCGGTTGGTCCAGACAGAACGCAAACCATTTCAAAATAATCATAATTAAAGCGCTAACCTTTGTTAGCGCTTTTTATTTAGGCATTTTTTAAATAAAAAACCTTTATTTTTAATTACATTTGTATGCATTTTTAGTACAACAAATGAAAAAATATATACTTTTTATACTCCTATTTTGTTCTTGCATTCTGGTTTCAGCACAAGAACAGAAAAAGCAATTAAAGTTAATTACAACCGATTATACAACCCACAACGAAAACGAAATTCCGGGTGCTGTAATTTTAACCGGTAACGTGCAATTTGAGCACGATGGGGCCAATATATACGGAAATAAAGTTTACTTTTTTCAGAAAGAACAATACATAAAAGTTTTTGGCAACGTTCGTTTAATTCAAGGCGATAGTGTAACAATTGTTGGTAATTATGGCGAATACAACGGTAAAGATCGTTTGGCATTTATTGCCGATCAAGTTAATTTACGTTCTAAGGAATCTACCTTAGCAACCGATACGTTGTTTTATAACCGCAATACCGAACAGGCTTTTTATAACAATAACGGTACAATTATTTCGGGCGAAAATACCTTAAAAAGTAAAAACGGAACATACGATGTTCCTACAAAAAAATTTATTTTTAGAACCAATGTAGATGTAAAAAATCCAACAACAACTATAAACACCAATCATTTAGATTATTACGAAAATTCGGGCCATGCGTATGTTTTTGGTCCAAGTTGGATTACACAATCTAACGGAGATAGGTTGTACACAGAAAATGGTTTTTACGACACTAAAAACGATTTAGGAACCATTGGTAAAAACGGAAAAATATTTTTAGAAACACAAACCATAGAGGCCGATAAACTTTTTTACGATAAAAAGAAAAACTTTGCGCGTGCAGAAAACAACATAAAAATTACAGATACCATTAACAACATGGTTGCAACCGGGCATTATGCTGAAGTTTTTAAAGATGTAGATTCAATGTTTATTACAAAAAAAGCATTGCTAAAAAATGTGGTAGAAAATGACACGCTTTATTTACACGGTAAAAAAATTGTAGTAACCGGCCCAGAAGGTGAACGCGTTGCACGTGCTTTTAATAACGTACGCATTTACAAATCAGATTTAAGCGGGAAAAGTGATTCTATATATTCCAATCAAAAAACAGGTATTACAAAAATGATTAAAGATCCAGTTATTTGGAGTCAAGGCAGCCAAATTACGGGTGATATTATCTATTTGCTTTCGGACGAAAATAAAGAACAAATGGATTCTATTAAAGTACTAAACAACGCTTTTATCATTCAAAAAGATACGTTAGGAACAGGCTATAATCAAATGAAAGGAATTGATTTATTTGGTAAGTTTAAAGATAACAAGCTAAGCATTGTAGATTTAATTAAAAATACAGAAAGCATTTATTACATGTACGATGATTCTAATGAATTAGTTGGTATTGAAAAAGCGATTTGTAGTAAGATTAGATTGGAAATTGAAAATAATGAAATTCAGAATGTAATTCGTTACATCAACCCAGATAGTGAAATATATCCTGAGGCCGATTTACCAGTTAACGCCCGCTTATTAAAAGGTTTTAAATGGCGTGGTGATGAAGAAATTAAATCGTTAGAAGATATTTTTCCGCCAGAGGAATTGGCTGAAGATGATAAAGCGATTCTGATAAAACAAACCATTGACGAATTAGAACTTGAACCCATGGAAGTTTTACCTGAAACGTTACAACAAAACGAACCTCAAAACAAAAAGCCAAATAATTTAACAAAGAAAAAAGGGAAATAATCATGACCGAAGATTTTTTTAAATTTCAAGCACAAACTACACATTATCCCTTAGCGGTAGAAGTTTCTCATGCTAAAGGATCGTATATATACAGCACAGACGGTAAAAAACATTTAGATTTTGTAGCAGGCGTTTCTGCTTGTACCTTAGGTCATCAACATCCGCGTGTAAATCAAGCCATTATTGATCAGGTTGGAAAATATGCACACGTAATGGTTTATGGCGAATATATTCAGAAACCAGCCGTAGAATTATGCAAACTTTTAGTAGCCAATTTACCCGAACAATTAAACAAAGTTTATTTAGTGAATTCGGGTACAGAAGCAACAGAAGGAGCTTTAAAATTAGCTAAACGCGTTACGGGGCGCAGCCAATTAATATCATGCGTAAATGCATATCACGGAAACACGCAAGGTTCTATGAGCGTTTTAGGTAATGAAGAACGTAAACAAGCTTTTCGTCCGTTATTACCTGATGTAGATTTTATTACGTTTAACAACGAAGAAGATATTCATAAAATTACCACACGTACTGCTGGTATTATTTTAGAAACCATTCAAGGAAGTGCAGGTTTTGTTACCCCAACCGATAACTTTTTACAAAAAGTAAAAAAACGTTGTGAAGAAGTTGGTGCCCTTTTAATTCTAGACGAAATTCAACCGGGGTTTGGCCGTACGGGTAAACTTTTCGGGTTTGAAAATTACGATGTAGTTCCAGATATTGTAATTATGGGTAAAGGCATGGGTGGTGGTTTACCAGTTGGTGCTTTTGTTGCTAACGAAAAACACATGAACTTGTTGGCACACGATCCTAAATGCGGGCATATTACAACCTTTGGTGGTCACCCAATTATTGCGGCATCTTGTTTGGCTACCTTACAAGAATTGCTAGAAACCGATTTAATGGCGCAAACCTTAGAAAAAGAAAAATTATTTCGTACCTTACTTAAGCATCCATTAATTACAGGCATTCACGGAATTGGTTTAATGATTGCACCTATGACACCGTCTGACGAAATTACTAATCGCGTAATTTTAAAATGTAAAGATAAAGGATTGATTTTATTTTGGTTGATGTTTGAAGGCCGTGCCATTCGCATCACCCCACCATTAACCATTTCAGAAGACGAAATTAGAGAAGGATGTAATATTATGTTAGAAGCTTTAGATGAAGTTCAATTAGAACTGGGTTTGTAAGTAATTTACTTACTCTTAAAAAGTTAAAGTTTTAATAATGATAAAGTATTTCAATAATTTTGCTCTTTATTACTTAACACAAGCTAACTAATTATTACATGCATATAAATAACGAAGAAGAAGAGTATAACCTTGCGCTTTCCCGTTTTGAGTCGATGCTTAAAACAAACAAAGTTTTCTTTTTCGATTCGGAAGAATTTGAAAACATCATTCTTCATTATCTTGATACCGGCCGAGTAAATTTAGCTAACAAAGCTTTAAAACTTGGTGTGGAACAACATCCAAATTCAACAGGACTAAAATTAGTTCAGGTTGAATTGTTTGTTTTTGAAAACAAACTGGACGAAGCCGAAAAAATATTAAAAGAAATATACGCAATTGAGCCAACGAATGAAGAAATTTACATTCAGCAAGCCAATATCTATTCTAAAAAAGACAAGCATTTAAAAGCCATTGAATGCTTGCAAATTGCTTTAGAATATACCGATGATTATGCCGATGTTTATTCTTTATTAGGAATGGAATATTTGTACATGGATCAGTTAGAACAAGCAAAAGACAACTTTTTAAAATGCTTAAAACACGATCCAGAAGATCATTCTGCTTTATATAACATTATTTATTGTTTTGACTTTTTAGAGCAAAACAAAGAAGCCGTTGTATTTTTAAACGAGTACATCAACAGCAATGCGTATTCAGAAATTGCTTGGCATCAGTTGGGCCGTCAATATTATCAACTTAAAGAATATGAAAACGCTTATCGCGCTTTTGATTACGCTACGTTAATTGATGATAGCTTTATTGGTGCTTATTTAGAAAAAGCAAAAAGCTTAGAAAAATTAAAACAATATCGCGATGCTATTGATGCCTATAAAATAACTTTAGGATTAGATGATCCTACGGCTTATGCTTATTTACGCATCGGAAAATGTTACCAAAAACTAAACGAATTAGACGAAGCTTTAGATTATTTTTTAAAAGCCGTTCATGAAGATCCGTTGTTAGATAAAGCTTGGGTTAGCATTACCAATTATTACAGCAATTTAGGTGAATACAACAAAGCTTTAGAATATTTAGATAAAGCCATAAGCATTGACAGCGAAAACAAAAATTACTGGAAAAAATATGGCGAAATCAATTTAGCACTTAACCTTTTAGAAGATGCCGAAAAAGGCTATCGCAGAGCAGTTGAACTGAACGATTACGAAATAAGTACATGGATGCTTTGGATTGATTTATTGCTTAAAACAGGAAGCAAAGATGAAGCATTACAAACCTTACTTACCGCTGCCGAGTTTTTTCCAGGCGAACATGAAGTAGATTATTATTTAGCCGGTATTTATTTTACCGAATTAAATTACGAATTGGGCGAAGAGCATTTAATTAAAGGTTTAACCTTAAATGCAGCTTACATTGATGAGTTTTATCAAAATTTCGAAAATTTAATTGATAATATAACCATACAACGTGTGATTGCAAATTTTAATTTTTTAAAAAATTAATCATAAACCTATTTTAAAATTCGGTCAACAAGCTTATCTTGTTGACCGAATTTATTTTAAACACATGCCATGAAAAATAAAAAATACATATACGGGCTTGTAGGACGTAATATTAGCTATTCATTTTCTCCAAAATATTTTAAAAATAAATTTAAAAACCTGGATTTAAAAAACTACAAATACAAAATTTTTGATTTAGAGAATATTAAAGAATTTGAAGGCATTTTAGACAACAAAAACGTACACGGACTAAACGTTACCATTCCGTATAAAGAAGAAATTATTCCGTTTTTAGACAAGCTAAATAAACACGCCAAAATAATTGGTGCTGTAAATACCATAACCATAAGTAAAAAAGGCAAAACAACCGGTTATAATACCGATTTCGTAGGATTTAAAAAATCGTTACAACCTTTACTTATGCCTTACCACAACAAAGCGCTAATTTTAGGAACCGGCGGTGCAAGTAAAGCAGTTGCATATGCGTTAAAAAAATTAAATATTGAATACGATTTTGTTTCGCGCACCCCAAACGAATATCAATTGGGATATCATGAATTAAACAAAAAAATATTTAACGAATACCAAATTATAATCAACACAACCCCAATCGGAACGCATCCAAATGTAGATAAAGCGCCAGATTTAGATTATTCGCTATTCACAAACAAACATATTGCTTATGATTTGGTGTACAATCCTGAAATTACTAAGTTTTTAAGTTTGGCTCAAAAACATGGTGCAGTAGGGAAAAATGGCTACGAAATGTTAGAATTACAAGCCGAAAAAGCATGGAAAATTTGGAATGAATAATTTAGCTATTAACATTTGATTAATAATTTTCATTTTTTTATCTTTCATAAATATAAATACTAAATCGAAACAAGATGTTAGATCAGCACGATAACCTGCAAAATGCAGACGGAAAACAAGAAAACGAAACGGCTATAAATAAAGCAGTAACCAATTTAAACGACGTTTTATCTGAGATTGACAATTCTAACGCTGAAGATAATGAAGATGACGGAGCCAAAAACATTGTTATCGAAATAAAAGATTACGAATCTTTTACTTTTGATGCCTTGGTTGAGGAACTCGATCATTTACTAACCGAATATCCAATTGTTTCGATAAAAAATAACGTAGAAGAAATTAAAAAGGTTTTTACGTTAAAATTCAACCATTTAATAGAAGAAAAAAAAGACGAATATGTTAATGAGCACGGCAACGATTTAGAATTTGAATATTTTTTACCGGCCAAAACCAAATTTGATGGCTTATTAAATAAATACAAAGACCGCCGAAACGCGCATTACAACCAATTACAAAATCAGCTAAAAAGCAACTTACAAAACAGAGAAGCTTTATTGGCCGAATTAAAAGAAGTTTTAGACAGCAGTACCGAAGATGCAAAATCTCTAGTTACTAAAGTTAACGACATCCGCAACCGCTGGCGCAATGCTGGGCCAATTCCGAAAGATAAATACAACTTAGTTTTTAACGATTATCAATTTCATATTGAACGATTTTTTGAACATTTAAACATGGATCGAGAAATGCGTGAAGTTGAGTTTCAGTTTAATTTTGAACAAAAATCAAAAATTATTGAGCGCGTTAAAGAACTTTTAGCTGAAGAAGATACAATAAAAGCATTTAAAGAGTTACAAACCTTACATCGCATTTGGAAAGAAGAAATTGGGCCGGTTGGTAAAGCCAAAGCTGATGAATTATGGAATGAGCTAAGCGAACTTACCAAACAAATGCACGACAAACGCGAAGCTTATTTTGCGCACCAAAAAGGCATTTATTTGCAAAATTTAGAAAAACGCAAAGCAATTATTGAAACCATTAAAAAGCTTAGCGAAGCCAAAACAAATGCACATAGCGAATGGCAAAATAAAATTAATCAGGTAGAAACCTTACGTGAACAATTTATAAACGGGCCGTGTACCTAATGAATTTAATGATGCCGTTTGGGAAGAATTTAAGCAAGAAGTTAAGGCTTTTAATGCCAATAAAAATGAGTTTTACAAAACCATTAAAAAAGAGCAACAAACCAATTTAAATAAAAAATTAGCTTTGATTGAAAAAGCTAATGCTTACAAAGATTCTGACGATTTTGCTAAAGCTACGCCAATCATGAAACAAATTCAAGATCAATGGCGCAACATTGGGCATGTACCTAAAAAACAATCTGATGTAATTTGGAAAGAATTTAAAGATGCATGTAATCATTATTTTAATCGTTTAAATAAAACATACGCAGCTAAAAACGATGCCGAACATGCGGTTTATGATGCTAAAAAACAATATTTAACCGAGTTGAAAGAATTTAGCTTACCAACCGATCATAAAGAAGGATTACAAGCTATAAAGCAACACATACAAAACTGGAAAGATTTAGGCAAAGTTGCGCACAATAAGCGTTATATTGAATCTAAGTTTAATAAGGTTTTAGATCATTTATTCGATCAGCTTACGTTAAGTAAAAAAGATATGGAATTGGAGAAATTTAATTCTAAAATTGATCAATTGGTTGATAATAAAGATAACAAACAATTGGCGTATGAAATTAATTCGGTACAACGAAAGGTAGAAGAAATTCAGAATGAAATTTTTCAGTTAGAAAATAACATTCAGTTTATTACTAATGCTAAAAAAGATAATCCGCTAATTAAAGAAATTAATAAAAATATTGATAAGCTTGGAGAAGATTTAAACATTTGGAAAGAAAAGTTAACACTTTTACGTAATATTTCTCTTTAAAAAAATACAATAATCATTCTTATAGTTGCGTTACTATATTAATAACTAACCTTTTAAACTATGAGAACTTTTAAAAAAAACATTATTATTGCAGTTGTTGTATTAGTTGCTTTTATGCTATTTATTATTGCTTATTATCAAGGATTACTGATAAAATAAATTATATAAAAAAATCCATGTGTTTTATACACATGGATTTTTTTTATCTTGTAAAAACCAAATTATTGCCGTTACTTAAATTGGCATCAAAGGCATAACCTTCGTAATTAAAAGCTTTAAGGCCATCAAGCGTTTCTACATTATGATCAATAATATAACGTACCATTAATCCGCGGGCTTTTTTAGCAAAAAAACTAATTATTTTAAGTTTACCATCTTTATAATCTTTAAATTCTGGAGTAATTACCGGAACTTTTAATTGCTTTTCATCAACAGCAGCAAAATATTCGTTCGAAGCTAAGTTTACAAACAATTCGTCTTCCGTTAATTCTTCATTTAACTTGGCAGTAACGGTTTCTTTCCAAAATTGCACTAAGTTTGGTTTATTATCTACGGGCAATTTAATGCCCATTTCTAAACGGTACGGCTGAATTAAATCTAAAGGTTTTAAAACCCCATATAAACCAGATAAAATACGTAATTTATTTTGCAGCACATTTATTTTAGCTTCGGGAATGCTGTATGCATCTAAACCCGTATAAACATCGCCATTAAAGGCATAAACAGCCGGACGTGCGTTAGCTGGCGTAAAAGGTAAATGCCAAGCCTGATTGCGCTCCCAATTTAAGTTGGCCAATTTATCAGATATTTTCATCAAATCTGCCAATTCTTTTGGAGAAAGTTGTTTGGCATAACTTTGTACTAGTTTAGCTTGATCTAATAAATCGGATTGTGTATAAGTAGAAATAGGTAATGCCGAATCAAAATCTAATGATTTAGCAGGAGATATAACTATTTTCATAAATTCAATTTTTAATTACTCAAAAATAAGGTTAAAAAAAATAACCTTCAAATGATTCAATTACTTAAAGGTTATTGGGCAATCAATTAAAACTATTGTTTTATTTTGTTTACTACTTTATAACTTATGTATAAAATAAACAACCAAATAGGAATTAATAATACTGAAATTTCTTTACCTATAAAGCACATAATAATTAATATTCCGATTAAAAACAGAATACAAATCCAATTGCTTATGGGGTAAAATAAACTTGGGAAAGCTGTTTTTTTGCTTTCTGCATTCATTGTATTTCTAAACTTTAAGTGCGTTACCGAAATCATAACCCAATTGATGATTAAGGCAGAAACTACTAAAGATAATAAAATACCGAAAGCTTTATTAGGAAAAAACAAGTTGATAAAGATACAAATTGCAACAATTGCTGAACTTGCCAAAATAGCATGAACAGGAACGGCATGTGCATTTAACTTCTTTAAAAAAGCAGGCGCATTGCCTTGGCTTGCTAAACCATATAACATACGGGAATTGCTGTAAACACAACTATTATAAACGCTTAATGCAGCCGTTAAAACAATTATATTTAAAGCATTTGCAATGATTTTAGAGAATATAATGGTATGCCCAAAAAGTGTAAATTGTAAATCGCTAATGTTATTAAAAACCGTAACAAA
The DNA here is from genome assembly GCF_025919725.1 of Flavobacterium agricola. Taxonomy (NCBI): domain Bacteria; kingdom Pseudomonadati; phylum Bacteroidota; class Flavobacteriia; order Flavobacteriales; family Flavobacteriaceae; genus Flavobacterium; species Flavobacterium agricola. The sequence continues at coordinate 1,499,405 of NZ_CP081495.1, forward strand.
CGGGCTGGTATTTGCAGTAATGGTTTGCCACGGCGCTAATGAAAACAGAATTACTATAGCACCAATATAAAAAATTAAAATTCTGTAAATAACTTGGTTAGTAGCTTTTGGAATTGTTTTTTCTGGATGATCTGCCTCGGCAGCCGTAATTCCAATCAATTCTAATCCTCCAAAAGAAAACATAACCAACGTCATGGCAGCTAACAAACCAACATACGTGCCGGATTCGGTTTCATTAAAAATACCTTTCGGAAAAAATCCGCCATCGTTCCATAAATTCGTAATCGTTGCTTCTTCCCCACCCGTTCCAGAAACTAATAGATAAGTACCAAATACAATCATAGCAATAATAGCAGAAACTTTAATAATAGAAAACCAAAACTCGGCTTCGCCAAAAAGTTTTACCGATCCTAAATTTAAGGCATTTATTACAAGAAAGAAAAATAAGCTAGAAGCCCACAAAGGAATTTCAGGCCACCAAAACTGCACGTAAATTCCAATTGCGGTAAGCTCGGCCATGCTTACTAAAATATACAACATCCAATAATTCCAACCTGATGAGAATCCTGCAAAGTTGCCCCAATATTTATATGCAAAATGACTAAAGCTGCCCGAAACCGGTTCGTGCACCACCATTTCGCCTAATTGGCGCATAATAAAAAAAGCAATGATTCCTGCTATTCCGTAACCAAGAATAACAGACGGCCCTGCTAACACAGCCGCTTCACCTAATCCTAAAAATAAGCCCGTACCAATAGCCCCACCCAATGCAATTAATTGAATGTGACGGTTGTTTAAACTGCGCTTTAATTTTTGTTCGGATTTGTTGTTTTTCTGTTCCAAATCGTATTTTAAATTATTTTTTGCTAAGGTAGTGAATTAGATAGATTGGATTTTTATTAGGTACATAATTTTACATTTTTTTATCTCGATGTATTAAAAAAAGCCAGGCTTTAGGCCTGGCTTTTTACTATATTTTTAATGTTAATTTATTCAACAATTTCCATTTCTTCAACTAAATGTGAAGCTCCAGAATATGTATCAATTAACCATAAAATGAAACGAGAATCTACGTTGATTGTACGTTGTAATTTAGGATCAAAAATAACATCACCAGCCATAGCTTCAATGTTACCGTCAAATGCTAAACCAATTAATTCACCTTTGCCATTTAAAACTGGAGAACCTGAGTTTCCACCAGTAATATCATGATCGGTTAACATGTTTACGTGTAAAGTTCCATCTTTATCCGCATAACGGCCGTATTCTTTATTTTCAGCCATTTCTAATAAACGTTGCGGTAAATCAAACTCAGCATCTCCTTTTTTGTATTTTTTAACCATACCATCTAAAGTTGTATAGTTATTTTCAGAAACCGGATTGCGCTTGTCTTTTGGTAAAGCACGCACCGTACCGTACGTTAAACGTAACGTTGAATTTGCATCTGGGTATTGAATATCTGAAATACCTGATTCACGTAAACCTTGAACTAATTTACGGTAAGCAGCCTGAAAATCGTTTTCAGCTTGCATTAACTCTTCAGATTTAACAGATAAATGCGTTAATAAATCGTTTGATAAAACCATTAACGGATCATTCGCTACAAAGTTTGCATTTGGCACTTCTAAAAAAGCTTGTACCGATGCAGCCGAACGGAAAATTGATTGTTCGAACATTGCGTTTACAGCATTTGCAAAATCACCATTATTTGTAGCTGTTAAAGCTGCAACTTGAGGAGCAACACCATAAGCTTTACCTTTAGCTGCATATAAATTTAATTGCGCTGCTAAAACATCTTGTTCTGCAGGCATATAAATGTTGTTGTAAAATTCTGTAACAACCTGAGCCAAAGCTGGTTTAATTTCTGCTTGTTTTGCTGCAGGTGCTTTAGCATACATTTCTAACTGACGGCCTAAACCACGAGAAATAGTTCCGAATGCAGATGAACGTAATAAAGTAGATAAGTAATTATCGTGAGATGCTTTTTCGTTCGTTAATGCGTAATAGTTATTAATTGTTGGTACAACATTACCGTATTTTGCTTTGTTAGCCGGTTTGTTAGCCCATTTATGAAACTTTGCTTCTTGTTTTGCTTTTGCTTTTGCAGTTTTAAACTGCGTTAAAGCATCAATCATTCCTTGTCTGTTTTTCCAGTAGTTTGCAATAGATGCATATTTAGATGCGTATTTTAAATTTACATCTTCATCTTCAACCATATATTTTTTAAGGTTGTCCATTCCAACTTTAGAACCTTCAACCCAAGCTGGGTAAGCATATTTTACGTTTTGCTCAATTCCTCCTGCTGGCATCCAACGGTTTGTACGCCCTGGGTAACCTAAAATCATAGAAAAATCACCTTCTTTAATTCCACCAATGTTAATTGGTAAATGGTGTTTTGGTTTTAAAGGTACGTTGTTTGTAGAATATGCAGCTGGTTCGTTATTTTGATCTGCATAAACGCGGAATAAAGAAAAATCTCCGGTATGACGTGGCCATTCCCAATTATCTGTATCTCCACCAAATTTACCAATAGATTCTTCTGGCGTTCCTACTAAACGAACGTCAGTATAATCTTGGTAAACAAAATAGTAATATTCATTACCTTGAAAGAAAGGACGAACTACTACAGTGTATTTACCACCTTCTGAGTTTTCTTCTTGAATTTTTGCAATTTCGTTGTTAATTACTTTTTCACGTTCTGCTTCGCTCATATCATCGTTTACTAATGATAAAATACGTTTAGAAACGTCGTCCATTCTAACAAAAAAACGTACGTATAAATTTTTTGGTTTTAATTCTTCAGACTTATCTTTTGCCCAAAAACCATTTTTTAAATAATTTGCTTCTGGCGATGATAATTCTGCAATAACATTGTACCCACAGTGGTGGTTAGTAAGTACTAAACCTTGCGGAGAAACCATTTCTGCAGTACAACCTCCGTTAAATTGCACAATTGCATCTTTTAATGAGTTGTTGTTTATGCTATAAATTTCTTCTGCAGTAAGTTGCAGTCCCATTTTTTGCATATCACGGTGGTTTAAACGGTCAATGAACATTAAAAACCACATACCTTCATTCGCTTTTACAGTAAAAGGTAATAATGTAAAAATTGCGACTAATGAAAGAATAATTTTTTTCATAATCAGTTCTAATTTATTATATGTGATTGCGAATATAAAATAAATAGCTTAGTTATTAAACAATCGGTATTGAATGTTTTTAAATATTTAATAAATTATTACCTTTTATGCAAACGGTTATTACAATACCATAAACAACAGCTAAAAACTGCTTTTAATTTTGTTTGCTTCGCGGATGGTAGGTATATAAAACCTCGGTTAAAAACTTACGGTCTAAATGCATATAAACTTCGGTTGTAGTAATAGATTCGTGTCCTAGCATAAGTTGAATAGAGCGCAAATCGGCTCCATTTTCTAACAAATGCGTAGCAAATGAATGTCGAAATGTGTGCGGAGAAATTGTTTTTTGTAGGTTTATTTTAACTGCTAAATCTTTAATTATGGTAAAAACCATTGCTCGGGTTAAGCTTTTACCACGGCGATTTAAAAATAGCGTATCTTCAAATCCTTTCTGAATTTTTAAGTGCAAACGCGTATGTTGCATGTACAGGTTAATGTACTTTTGGGTAGTTTGACTAATAGGCACAAAACGTTGCTTGTTGCCTTTACCCGAAACTTTTATAAATTCTTCTTCAAAAAATAAATCTGATATTTTTAAATCTAGCAATTCGCTAACACGCAAACCACAGCTATACAAAGTTTCGAGCATGGCACGGTTACGTTCGCCTTCGGGCTTAGATAAATCAATGGCTTGAATAAGTAAGTCTATTTCATCGCTCGATAGCGTATCGGGTAATTTACGACCTAACTTAGGCGCTTCTATTAATTCTAGCGGAAAATCGTCACGTAAACCTTCAACATTTAAAAATTTAAAAAAACTTTTTAAGCCCGAAATAATTCGAGCTTGCGAACGCGGATTCACCTTGTCTGAAATGGAATAAATAAATTGAGATATTTCTGTTTCGGAAATTTCTAAACACGTAACTTTTATATGGTTACATTCTAAAAAATCTTTCAATTTTAATAAATCTAATTCATAATTTTGCACGGTATTTACAGATAACCGCGCTCAATTTTTAAATAATTTTTAAAGTCTTTTATGGCAACATTCCATGAAATCATAGAAAAAAATAACATTTATTTTACGTTGTAAATATAATATTTTAAAAGCAAAGCGGTTATGTATCATATTAAAAAACAATAATTATGAAGTTAGGACAATGTATTAAAGCAGGTGCTTTAGGTTTAAGTTTGTTTTGTTTGAGCCAAGCTAATGCTCAGGTATTCGAAAATGAAAGATTTAAATTCGGAATTAAAGGTGGGTATTCGTTGTCATCAATCGCACCAACAAGCAAAAAAAATGTTTGGAATGATGGACAAGATCACAGAAACGGATTTTATGCAGGGGTTGTAGCAGAATATTCATTAACTCGCGAAAAAGGCGCATCAATTCAGCTTGAGGTATTGTATTCGCAACAAGGCGTAAAATATAAAGAAGATGTTCCGTTTATCGGGCAAGCATCGTACACGTTAGAATACGATTATATTACAGTACCTGTTTTAGCTAAAATTTATGTAATTGATCGCGTGGCGCTATACGGTGGACCAACGATTGCTTTTAATGTAAACGATAAATCGGTTTTAAAAATTGATCATGTAGAATCAAGCTTTAACAACGATATTAATAAAGTTGATGTTTTAGCAACTGCTGGAGTTGAAGTAACTATTTTTGACGGCATTTATGTAGAAGGGCGTTACAACCACGGATTAAAATCTGTTTTTAAAGATGCAGGAAATAATTTTAACAACTCGAACATTCAGGTTGGCGTTGGGTTTAAATTTTAATAAAAAAAGCAGCTTGTACAAGCTGCTTTTTTTATCTTAGTTAAAGCAAATCAGAAACTAAATGAAAAATCTTGCAATTTTAGCATTGTTACTTGTTATAACAAGTTCTTGCACTAAAGACAAGTTAATTGGCGAATGGAAATTTAATAAAGTAGTAGAAACAGATGCTACAAAAACAGCATCGTATTTTGAAAAAGATTTTTTTACCTCAGAAGCTATTTTTGCGGGCAACGGTTATTTTTTAATGTTAGATAAAGGTACTGCCAATCCGTTTGAAATGGCAAGTGCTGCATATCAACCTAAAGATCAAATGCTTTACGGAACATGGCAAAGAACTGAAGAAACAAATAAAATAAAACTGCTGTTGTTAAATGCCAAGCAAAATCCAATTCTTTTTATTGAAGAAATTAAAAACGACGGAGATAAAGTACAATTTAAAAGCCTTATAAATAGCAATTTAAATTCGTTACAATTTATTTTTACAAAACAAAATGATACTGATTTAGCTACAAAACAATACAACTTTTTAGCTCCAGATATAAATACATGGCGCATTCCTGCAAACCAAAGCGAAGGATATAAGCAAATTAATAATCGCGTAAAACAAAGTTTAGAATTTGCTTTGTTATATTATAAATATTGTCAAAAAAACAGTGATCACTTATCATTAAACTTTTTAAAACCAATTCCTATTCGATTTGCATCTAATGGCATTGCAACTCGTAAAAATGAAAATTGGGATGCATTATTTTATGATGCAGACCAAGCAGCCATGAGTTATAAAATATTAAAAGATGCTTTTAAAGCATCTAAAAAAATACCCAATAACATAAAAACGCCATTTGAAATTGGAATTTATACGTTAGAACAACTTATATATAATTTAGAAGAATAAAAAAAGCCCAATTTAAATTGGGCTTTTTTTATAAGGATTAGTAAACTTTTACTAATTCTACATCAAAAATTAAAATCGCATCTGGTGGAATAACACCTCCAGCACCGCGAGAACCATAACCTAAGTTAGATGGAATTACAAAACGTGCTTTATCGCCTTCTTGTAATAATAAAATTCCTTCATCCCATCCTTCAATTACTTGACCAACGCCAACTGTAAATTCTAAAGGTTGTTTACGTTTGTATGATTCGTCAAAAACAGAACCGTTTGTTAATTGTCCTTTATAATGTACTGCAACTTTAGCTCCTTTATAAGCTTGTTTACCTGTACCTTTATGAATCATTTGGTAACGTAATCCAGAAGCTGTTTCTTGAAAACCAGCTGCAATTTTATCTAATTCTGCTGCTGCTCTTGCTTTTTCTTCAGCCATACGTTTTTCACGAGAACCTTCAAAAGTTCTAAATGCTTCAATTGCATTCCATTTTTGAGCGGCATCACCTACTCTAACAATTTCTAATGATTCAATAACATCACCTTGATCAATTGCATCAACAATAGCTTGTCCTTCTACAACTTTACCAAAAACAGTATGTTTTCCGTCTAACCATGGTGTAGCTCCGTGTGTGATAAAAAACTGAGAGCCGTTTGTTCCAGGTCCTGCATTAGCCATAGATAAAATTCCAGGCGCATCGTGTTGTAGTTCCGGGTGAAACTCATCATCAAACTGATAACCTGGTCCACCAACTCCTGATCCTTTAGGACATCCGCCCTGAATCATAAAATCAGAAATTACACGGTGAAATTTTAAACCGTCGTAATATGGTTTTCCTTGTGGTTTTACATTGTTTTCTAAATTCCCTTCGGCTAAACCTACAAAGTTACCTACCGTTCCAGGCGTTTTGTCGTATGTTAATTCTACTAAAATCGTTCCTTTAGTTGTATTGAATTTTGCGTAAATTCCGTCTTTCATGATTTTATTTTTATAAATACTATGCAAATATAAACATTTATTTAGTGTTAAAAACCCGAATTTTAAGGCAGAATTTGTATTTTTTAAACAAAAGTAAAACCCAGCCAAATTTTAAATTGCCAAACACGGTTATTTAAAGTATTTTTGCAAAAATTTACAGTTATGCGTATTGACATCATTACGGTATTACCAGAATTAATTAGAAGCCCATTTGAAGCTTCTATCTTAAAGCGTGCAATTGCAAAAGGCTTGGTAGAAGTTCATTTTCATAATTTAAGAGATTATAGCACCAACAAACATAAA